>NZ_JBHJTL010000097.1:0-28934 GCF_042264065.1 Streptomyces sp. NPDC056222
GGGGGGGCTCTTTACGCCCGCGCCTCCTAACCTGTGGCCCCCCCCCCCCGCGGGGGGCCCCCCCACCCCCGGGGCCCCCCCCCCCCTCCCCTGTGAGGCGCCGGCGACCACGTGCGCCTACGTCAGGGCACGGTGACGGCGGAAGTCCGTTGTTCGGGGACCGTACTGCCGGCGGGCGCGTAGCGAGGTGCCCCGGAGTACCAGGCGTGGAGGCCGGACAGGAAGCCGCGCGCCCCACCGAGCCACGCCTCCAGCTCGATCCGTTCGCCGTGGTCGAGCCCGGCTTGCCGGACGAGCGAGGGCAGTTCGCTCCGTGTGAGGTGCTCGAAGTGGCGCAGCCGGGCGGTCACCAGATCGGCGGCGGCGTGCATCGCTTCCTGGACGGTGATGTCCAGGGATGTCTCGAGGACGACGACGAGGTTGTTGACGTCGTACTCGTCATGGACTTCCCGCTGGTACGAGGCGATGTCGTTCGCCAGACCCATGTAGTCCATGAAGGCGTCGAGCAAGGCGCCAACGGTCCGGCTGTGCCGGATCCGCTCGGGGATCCGTGCGCCGGTGGCGAGTTCGACGGAGTACGGGGCGGTGTACGCCGCGAAGCTCTCGCGGCGGAACTGCGCGTACTCGATGAGGTCCGGGACCCGTCCGGCGAGGCTGTTGGCCAGTTCTTGGACTCCGGCGTCGATGTACCGCGCCAGGGCCCGGTTGAGCCCCTGCCGCCAGTGCGCGAGCCTCGGGGGGAACAGGCGTTGCTGAAGGTCGGCCATTCCCCTTTCGACGGCATTGACGGGCTCCGGCAGCAGGGCTTCCGGCTCCTGCGGCAGGAAGGCGTGCAGACGGGCGGTGAAGACCTGGGCGCCCGCGAGGTTGCCCGTCTGCTTGAACGCGGAGGCGAAGTAGTCGTCCCATGCCAGAGCCCAGAGGTTGAACCGGTGGTTGAGCCGCAGGGCGACGAGCGAGGCATCGGGAAGGGCCCAGGCCGTCAGCTGGTCGACGGCCATGGCGTGGAACTTGGACCGGGTCCAGATCGCCCGGCGTGCGCCCGGTGCTTCGTCGCCCGCCAGCATGCCCATCTCGCGCGCCCACGTCTCGGCCTCCTGGCGCAGGGCCGGCAGGTACGGGTTCACCCGCACCGGGAACGGCATCCGCAGTGTCGGGAGTTCGATGTCCTGCACTGTCATGGGATCCCTACCTCCCTGTCGGCAACGAGCGAGGACGTGAGCGCGCTGCACCTTCGAAGGTGGTGCCGGCCGGCCGGCTCGGTGCCGGAGGCTGACACTCCATTACTGTCCCGGGGACGGACGTGGAGCGATTCCCGCCATTTAGCGCCACAAACCTTCCCGTCCCGGCCGATCCGCAACCCGGTGCTGCCGCCCTCGGCCTTCGATCAGACCAGTTTGTACAGAATGAAACGATCCTTCTGGTCGGGATTGGCTCAAATTCGATCCCAAAGCTGGCCATGATCGGCCACGAATCGCCAGTCGGTGCGCCTCGACGGACATCGAACAGGCCCACGACAGGCCCAACTCCGCGTGTCGGGAACTGCGTCGACGCGTTGAGACTCTTGATCCCTGGGGGCCGGAAGCTGCGCACGGATCGAGCCTTCGGGACGCGTACCTCACACCCCGGCCCCTTCGTCGCACCGGCTCCACGACCAGGAAGAGAAGCCGCAGAAGTGAACCTGCCACTCACGCCCCACCGACGTCTTGTCGCGAGCGCCACTCTCATGGCCGCGCTCGTGGCCGGTTTCGCCCCCGCCACCAGCGCGTCCGCCGCGCCCCTCCCTGCCGCCGCCCCCGCCAAGAGCGCCGAGCGCGCGGTTCCCGCGCCCGACATGGAGGGTGTGGTCGGGGCGCTGAACGCGGCCATGGCCAACGGGGCACCGGGCGCGATGGCCCGGTTCACCGGCCCCGACGGCACCCGGACAGGGGCCGTGGGGGTCCGTGACCGCTTCTCGGGCGCGCCCATGGACACCAGGGCACGCTTCCGGATCGGCAGCGTCAGCAAGACCTTCTCCAGCGTCGTCCTGCTCCAGTTGGTGGACGAGGGCAAGGTGGAGCTCGACGCTCCGGTGAACCGCTACCTGCCGGGCCTGCTGCCCGACGAACGGATCACGGTACGGCACCTGTTGACGCACCGCAGCGGGTTGCCGGACTACACCGAGAAGATGTTCGCGCAGACCGTTCCCGGCTTCGAGGCCGTACGGAACCGGGTGTTCGCCCACCGGGAGCTGGTGAACCTCTCCCTCGCCGAGCCGCGCACGATCGAGCCCGGCGCGGCCTACGCGTACTCGAACACCAACTTCGTGGTGGTCGGCATGCTCATCGAGAAGTCCACCGGCAACCCGGTCGCCAAGGAGTACGAGCGCCGCATCTTCAAGCCGCTCCGGCTGCGCAACACCTCCTACGTGCACCCCGACACCCGGATCAAGGGACTGCACGTGCGCGGCTACCTCCACCCCGACGAGGCCGGTGCACCCCTCGTCGACTCCACGGAACAGACCGCGTCCTGGGCGCAGTCGGCGGGGGCCGTCATCTCCAACCCCGCCGACCTGAACACCTTCACGACCGCGCTGATGCGCGGCAAGCTGCTGTCGCCCCGCATGACGGAGGCCATGACCACGGTCACCCCGACGGACACGACCGGTACCCGCTTCTACGGGCTCGGCCTGCGCCGCTACGACCTGACATGCGGCACCCAGGTGTACGGCCACACCGGCACCGTGCAGGGCTTCTACACGTACGCCTTCGCGACCCGGGACGGCCGGCGCAGCCTCGCCGCGACGGCGAACACCTCGAACCACGGCGCCGCCAACACGGCGCTCGGCGGGACGCTGGAGGCCGCGTTCTGCGGCAAGAAGCCGGCGACGGCGCGCGGGTTCGCGGCGCTGCCGAAGGCGGAGCAGGACCTGCCCGAACGCCGCTGAGCGGACGAGGGCGGCGAGGCCAGTGCCTCCGCGCACGGCGTCGCCGCCCTCCCTCCCCGCAGGGTGCCGCCCGCCCGCCAATCGGTGGGACGCGTACCTCGAACGGGTGAGGTGAGGGCTCCGTCGCCCGCGTTCGCGGCCCGCGGTGCCAGAGGATCGCTGACGGTTCGGTGGACCGTCCTCCCGGGGACATGACGTCCACAGCAACCCGGAAGGGCCGCCATGCGCATTCTGCTCATCGCCAGCAGCTTCAACAGCCTCACGCAGCGCGTCCTGGTCGAGCTGCGGGACCGCGGGCACACCGTTCCCGTGGACGTCACGCCCGACGGGGCCGCCGTGCGGGACGCCGTCGCGCGCCACGCGCCCGACCTGGTCGTCGCCCCGATGCTGAAGGCCGTCGTGCCCAGGGACGTGTGGGCCGCGCACCGTTGTCTGATCGTGCACCCGGGCCCGGTGGGTGACCGCGGCCCGTCCTCACTGGACCGGGCGATCCAGGACGGTGTCGACGAGTGGGGCGTCACCGTCCTCCAGGCCGACGGGGAGATGGACGCCGGCGATGTCTGGGCGTCCGTCGCCTTCCGCGTACCGGAGGTCGGCAAGAGCGATCTGTACCGCAACGAGCTCTCCGACGCCGCCGTGACCGCCGTGCTCCTCGCCGTCGAGCGGGTCGCCGCCGGGGAGACGCCGCAGCCGCAGACCGGCGCGATCCGCGCCCGTCCCGCTCTCCGCCAGGAGCAGCGCGCGATCTCCTGGGGCGACGACACCACCGACACCGTTCTGCGCATCCTGCGGGCCGCCGACTCCCAGCCCGGGGTCCGTGACCACCTGCTCGGCGCCGAGTGGTTCCTGCACGGCGGCCACGCCGAGGACGGCCTGCGCGGCCGGCCCGGCGAGCTGCTCGCCACCCGGGCGGGCGCGGTCTGCCGCGCCACGGTCGACGGCGCCGTCTGGATCCCCGAGCTCCGCGCCCGCACCGGGGCCGGTCGGCCGCGTGCCTGCAAGCTCCCCGCGACCCTGGCCCTCGCGGGGCGGTTGCCGGAGCTCCCCGAACTCCCGGCGCCAGCACAGCCGGTACGGGACGGGCGGAGCTGGTCCGACATCCGGTACCGGGAGGAGGGACCGGTCGGGGTCCTGTCCTTCGCGTTCCCCGGCGGAGCGATGAGCACCGACCAGTGCCGCCGACTGCTGGACGCCTACGAGGCGGCCCTCACACGTCCCACCTCCGTGCTCGTGCTCGGCGGGCGGCGCGACTTCTTCTCCAACGGCATCCACCTGAACGTCATCGAGGCCGCGGACGACCCGGCCGCCGAGTCCTGGGCCAACATCAACGCGATGAACGATCTGGTCGAGGCCGTCCTCACCACCACCGACCGGCTGGTCGTCAGCGCGATCGGCGGCAACGCCGCCGCCGGCGGGGTGATGCTCGCCCTCGCCGCCGACGAGGTCTGGTGCCGTTCGGGTTCGGTGCTCAATCCGCACTACCGGCGCATGGGCCTGTACGGATCGGAGTACTGGACCTACACCCTGCCCCGCAAGGTGGGAGCGGCCCTGGCCGCGCGACTCACCGAGGAGGCCCGGCCCGTGTCCGCGGCGGCGGCGCGCGACATGGGTCTCGTCGACCGGGTCGTCGACTGCGGGCCCGGCGAGTTCGCCGGCGAAATCACCCGGTTGGCCGCCCACCTGGCATCCCGTCCCGGTCTCCCGCTGCGCGTCGCGGAGAAGAAGACGGAGCACGAGCGCCGGGAGTCCGTCACCCCCCTTGCCGCCCACCGCGAGCAGGAGCTCGTCCGGATGCGGAGGATCTTCGACGATCCCACCGCGCCCTATCACGCACTGCGCCGGGCCTTCGCCCGAAAGGAGTCCCCGCGCGCGCCATCCCCGTACGGCCCAGGTGCGGGCGCGGCGGGATCCGCCGACTGTTAAGCAAGACGTGGGCCCGAAAAGCGGCCCTTCGCCCCATCCCTCCTCAGGAGGCGACTCATGAGTGCAGTAACGCCGGCCCCGGTCGAGGATCAGGGCGCCGCCCCCGGCAGCGAAGAGAAGCCGATCCACATCCTCTGGATCAACGCGGGTCTGAGCTGCGACGGCGACTCCGTGGCCCTGACCGCTGCCATGCAGCCCAGCATCGAGGAGATCGCCCTCGCCGGGTTGCCGGGACTGCCCAGGATCGCGGTCCACTGGCCACTGATCGACTTCGAGTGCGGCCCGGTGGGCGGCGCCGACACGTTCATCGAGTGGTTCTTCAAGGGGGAGCGCGGCGAGATCGACCCGTTCGTGCTCGTCGTCGAAGGCTCGATCCCGAACGAGGCCATCAAGCAGGAGGGTTACTGGTGCGGCTTCGGCGACAACCCGGAGACCGGCCAGCCCATCACCACCAGCGAATGGATCGACCGGCTGGCGCCCAAAGCGCTCGCGGTCGTCGCGATCGGCACCTGCGCCACGTACGGCGGCATCCACGCCATGGCGGGGAACCCGACCGGCGCAATGGGCGTGCCGGACTATCTCGGCTGGGACTGGAAGTCCCACGCCGGCATCCCGATCGTGTGCGTGCCCGGCTGCCCCATCCAGCCGGACAACTTCGCGGAGACCCTGACGTATCTGCTCTACCAGGCCGCCGGCTCCGCTCCCATGATCCCGCTGGACGACAAGCTCCGGCCGACCTGGCTGTTCGGCGCGACCGTGCACGAGGGCTGCGACCGGGCCGGCTACTACGAGCAGGGCCAGTTCGCCTCCACGTACGACTCGCCCAAGTGCCTGGTCAAGCTGGGCTGCTGGGGACCGGTCGTCAAGTGCAACGTCCCCAAGCGCGGCTGGATGAACGGCATCGGCGGCTGCCCGAACGTCGGCGGCATCTGCATCGCCTGCACGATGCCCGGCTTCCCGGACAAGTTCATGCCGTTCATGGACGAGCCTCCCGGCGGCAAGGTCTCCAGCACCGCCAGCGGCGTGTACGGCTCCGTCATCCGCCGCCTGCGGACCATCACGGCGAAGACCGTGGACAAGGAGCCGAAGTGGCGGCACACCGGCGAGCGCATCACCACCGGCTACCGGCCGCCTTGGTGACCGTCAGGTCACCGCACCCCGCTGCACCGCTCGACCCCCCATCCATTCCACTGTTCGCGAAGTCGAAGAGCTCACGAAGGGCACCACAACGACCATGGCACCTCCGGCGAAGACGACGGGTGACGGCTCCGGACTGGTGGAGATGGCCTGGGATCCCATCACCCGGATCGTGGGCAGCCTCGGCATCCACACCAAGATCGATTTCAAGCAGAAGCGCGTCGCGGAGTGCTACAGCACGTCCTCCGTCTTCCGCGGCTACAGCGTCTTCATGCGGGGCAAGGACCCCCGCGACGCGCACTTCATCACCAGCCGCATCTGCGGCATCTGTGGCGACAACCACGCCACCTGCTCCGTGTACGCGCAGAACATGGCGTACGGAGTGAAGCCGCCGCACCTCGGTGAGTGGATCATCAACCTCGGCGAGTCCGCGGAGTACATGTTCGACCACAACATCTTCCAGGAGAACCTGGTCGGGGTCGACTACTGCGAGAAGATGGTCCGCGAGACCAACCCCGGGGTCCTGGAGCTCGCCGAGCGCACCGAGGCCCCGCACGCCGCCGAGCACGGCTACCGCACGATCGCCGACATCATGCGGTCCCTCAACCCGCTCGAGGGCGAGTTCTACCGCGAGGCGCTCCAGGTCAGCCGCTACACCCGTGAGATGTTCTGTCTGATGGAGGGGCGCCACGTCCACCCCTCCACGCTCTACCCGGGCGGTGTCGGCACGGTCGCGTCGGTGCAGCTGTTCACCGACTACATGAGCCGTCTCATGCGGTACGTGGAGTTCATGAAGCGTGTCGTGCCGCTCCACGACGACCTCTTCGACTTCTTCTACGAGGCGCTGCCCGGCTACGAGGAGGTCGGCCGCCGCCGCGTGCTGCTCGGCTGCTGGGGCGCGCTCAACGACCCCGAGCACTGCGACTTCACCTACGCCAACATGACCGACTGGGGACGGAAGATGTTCGTCACCCCGGGCGTCGTCGTCGACGGCAAGCTGGTGACCAACGACCTCACCGAGATCAACCTCGGCATCCGCATCCTGCTCGGCAGCTCGTACTACGAGGACTGGCAGGGGCAGGAACAGTTCGTCACCCACGACCCGCTGGGCAACCCGGTCGACCCGCGGCACCCCTGGAACCAGCACACCATCCCGGCCCCGCAGAAGCGGAACTTCGACGACAAGTACAGCTGGGTCATGTCCCCGCGCTGGTTCGACGGCAAGGACCACCTCGCGCTGGACACCGGCGGCGGCCCCATCGCCCGCCTGTGGTCCACCGCGCTGTCCGGCCTCGTCGACATCGGCTACATCAAGGCCACCGGGCACAGCGTCGTCATCAACCTGCCCCGCACGATGACCAAGCCGGAGACCACCTTCGAGTGGAAGATCCCGAAGTGGAGCAACGCCCTGGAGCGCAACCGCGCCCGGACCTACTTCCAGGCGTACGCGGCCGCCGTCGCCCTGCACTGCGCCGAGAAGGGCCTGGAGGAGGTCCGCGCCGGACGCACCCAGACGTGGGAGAAGTTCGAGGTGCCGGACGAGTCCATCGGTGTCGGTTTCACCGAGGCCGTCCGCGGTGTCCTCTCGCACCACATGGTCATCCGGGACGGCAAGATCGCCAACTACCACCCCTATCCGCCCACCCCGTGGAACGCCTCCACCCGGGACACGTTCGGCACCCCCGGTCCGTACGAGGACGCCGTGCAGAACACCCCGATCTTCGAGGAGAACACGCCCGAGAACTTCAAGGGCATCGACATCATGCGCGCCGTGCGCAGCTTCGACCCCTGTCTGCCGTGCGGCGTCCACATGTACACGGGCAACGGCAGGACCGTGAAGCAGATGCACGTGCCCACCGGTCTGAGCGGTCTGGCCGGATGAGCGCGACCACCGCCGAACAGGCGGGCCGACGGGTCGAGGAGGTCCTGGACCGGCTGGCGGAGAACGGGGACGCCGAGGCCTGCGCGGCGGCCGAGGAGGTCGTACGCGTCCTCATGGAGTTCTACGGCAGCGGCATCGCACGCGTCGTCGACCTCCTCGGGCGCCCCGCCGCCCGTCCGCCGGCCGACCCGTTGGGTCCGCTGCTCGCGGACGAACTCGTCGCGAGTCTGCTCAATCTGCACGGACTGCATCCCGAGGACGCGCCGACCCGGATCGACCGCGCCCTGTCCGCGCTGCCGCAGCCCGTGGAGAACGCCGGATTCGACGCGCTGACGGGGGTGTTGAGGCTCCGGGTCACCGCCTCGTCCGGCTGCGGCTGCCCCAGCACCCAGGAGTCCGTCCGGCAGGCGGCCGTGGACGCCCTCGCGTGCTTCGCCCCGGAGGTGACCGACGTCGAGCTGGAGACCGCCGCTCCGCGCGAGCCGGCGCTCCTCCAGATCGCCACCCGTCCGTCGCTCGCGGGCGCGGACGGCCGCTCGTCGGCGGCCTTGTGAACGGGCCTCCGAACGGCGCCGTGCGGTCCACGAGGCCCACGGGCCTGCGCCGGTTCACCACTCCGCGTCCGCCCCGCGAGGAGCGCTGCGAACTGTGCGGGGTCCAGCTGGCCGGTGAGCGTCACCGGCATCTGGTGGACATCGACAAGCGGGCCCTGGTCTGCGCCTGCGGTCCGTGCTCGCAGCTCATGGACCGCTCCGGAGCCTCCCCTGGGCGCTTCCGGGCGGTCCCCGGACGCTTCCTGAGCGACCCCGGCCACCGGATCGACGACCAGGCATGGGAGACGCTGCGGATCCCGGTCTCGGTCGCCTTCTTCTTCCGCAACTCCGCCCTCGACCGGCCGGTGGCGCTCTACCCGAGCCCCGCCGGCGCCACCGAGAGCGAACTGGAGGAAGAGGCCTGGCGGTCCGTCCTCGACGCCACTCGGCTCGCCGCCCACCTCGAACCCGACGTGGAAGCGCTGCTGCTGCGACGCCACGAGGGCCGCACGGAGTGCTTCCTCGTGCCCATCGACCTCTGCTACGAGCTGGTGGGCCGCATGCGACTGCACTGGCAGGGCTTCGACGGAGGCGCTGAGGCCCGGGCCGACCTGGACGCCCTCTTCACCCACGTACGCGGCCTGGCACGCGAGCCGCAGGGGAGTCGGCCGTGACCGAGTTCTCCTTCAGCTGCACCGACGTCCGCGCCGACGCCTACGCGGCGGGACCCACGCTCGTGTTCCGGCTGCGGATCACCTCAACCGGCGGCACCCGGGTCCACGCCATGGCCCTCCGCTGCCAGATCCGCATCGAACCCGCCCGGCGCGGCTACGACGACGTCGAGGCCGAGGCCCTGGGTGACCTCTTCGGCGAACGCTCCCGGTGGGGCAGCAGCCTCAACCCGGTCCAGTTCGCCCAGGCCTCCGTCATGGTGCCCGGCTTCACCGGCGAGATCGAGACCGACCTCGTCGTCCCGTGCACCTACGACACCGACATCGCCGCGTCCCGCTACTTCCGTTCCCTCTCCGACGGTGACGTACCGCTGCTCCTGCTCTTCTCCGGCACCGCCTTCACCGGCGCCGGCGGCTTCAACGTCGAGCCCGTGCCCTGGGACAGGGAGGTCGCGTACCGGATGCCCGTGAAGATCTGGCGGGAGATGATCGACCAGCACTTCCCCGGGTGCGGATGGATCCGGCTCCCGGGCGACGCCATGGACGCCCTGCTCGCCTACCGGTCGCGCCGGGCCCTCCCGTCCTGGCAGGCCACCGTCGAGTCCCTGCTCGAAGCGTCGGGTGAGAGGACACGATGACCACCGTCGCCTTCACCCCCGGCACGGAAGCGCGGTTCGCCGTCGCCCGGCACGTCGCGGACGCCGTCCTCTTCGAGGGGTACGTGCTCTACCCGTACCGTGCGTCCGCCGCGAAGAACCGGCTCCGCTGGCAGTTCGGGGTCCTGGTGCCGCCGTCCTGGAGCGCCGCCGCCGAGGAGCACGACTTCCAGCTCACCGAGTGCCTGATGGAGCCCAGGACCGGCGCCGCACTCGCCGTGGAGGTCCGCTTCCTGCGCGCCCAGCGGCGTACCGTCGAGGAACTCCGCGAGGACGGCACCTTCGCACCGACCGCCGAACTGCGCCTGCCCGACCGGGTCCTGGTGGCCTGGGACGAGGGCGTCGAGGAGCGCGTCACCCTCGTCGTCCCCGTCGGCGAACTGAGGGGCGACGGTACCGCCATGCCCTTCACCCGCCCCGCCGCCGAGGAGGTGGAGGAGGTCACCGGTGCCGACGGACGCGTCCTCGGCCGCCTGGTACGCCGGCGCGAGGAGATCAGCGGCACCCTGCGGATCTCGGCGGCCGAACTCGACGGTCCGTACCGCGTCGAGCGCCTCTCGGTCACGGTGGAGAACACCAGCACGTGGACCGCCGAGCGGGAGACGGACCGCCACGCGGCGCTGCCGTACTCCCTCGTCGCCACGCATACGCTGCTCCGCCTCGACGGCGGGTCGTTCCTGTCGATGACCGACCCGCCGGAATGGGCCAAGGGCGCCGTCGCCGCCTGTCGCAACCTGCACACCTGGCCCGTCCTGGCCGGCGAACCCGGCCGCGACGACCTGCTGCTCTCCTCGCCGATCATCCTCGAGGACCACCCGGCCATCGCACCCGAGAGCCCCGGTGCCCTCTACGACTCCACCGAGATCGACGAGATCCTCGCCCTGCGCACCGCCGCCCTCACCGACGAGGAGAAGCGCGAAGCCAGGGGCACCGACGCCCGGGCCGCGGCCGTGATCGAGCTGGCGGACACCATGCCGCCCGAGGTCCTCGAGCGTCTGCACGGAGCGGTACGCAGCCTCCGGAGCGTCACCGGACCCAAGGAACCGGCCGGCGGCGTGCTCGAACCGGACACCCCCTGGTGGGACCCGGGCGGCGACACGAGCGTCGATCCGGGGCGCGACCACGTCCTCGTCGACGGACACGCGGTTCGCGCGGGCAGCAGGGTCCTCCTGCGCCCACGGCTGCGCCACACCGACGCCCAGGACCTGTTCCTCGACGGGCGTGCCGCTCTCGTCGAGGCGGTCCTGCACGACGTCGACGGTGGGGTCCACATCGCCGTGACCGTGGAGGACGACCCGGGAGCCGACATCCGCCGCGAGCAGGGCCGGTTCCTCTACTTCCAGCCCGACGAGGTCGAAGCACTGGAGGACGTGTGAACGGTCCCGCGCCCGACGCCTCGGCGCCCGGTACGGCCGGCGGCCCCGAAGCCGGCACCGCCCAGCCCGGCACGGGCCGCATCCTCGTGGCCGGGGTCGGCAACATGTTCCTCGGCGACGACGGCTTCGGCGTCGAGACCCTGCGACGGCTCACCCGGGAGGAACTCCCGCCGTTCGTCGAGCTGGCCGACGTCGGAGTCCGCGGAGTCCACCTCGCCTACCAGCTCCTCGACGGCTGGGACACCCTCGTCCTCGTCGACGTGACAGCCCGCGGCGGCGAACCGGGAACGCTGTACCTGATCGACGCCTCGACGGCCGGCGAGCGGACCTCCGGCACGGAGCCCGCACCGCTCGACGGCCACCGGATGACGCCCGACACCGTCCTCGCCCTGCTCGACACCCTGTGCGCGGGAACCGGGGCCGCACCGCCGAGGCGCATCCTCGTCGTCGGCTGCGAACCGGCCTGCCTCGACGAAGGCATCGGGCTCAGCCCCCAGGTCGCCGCCGCGGTGCCCGAGGCGGTGCGCATGGTGACCGAACTGGTCCGCCAGGAAGCCGCCGTATGAAGACCGAAACGGAGAGCACCATGCACAAGAGCGTCCTCGGCGCCACTGCCGCCGTCACCGCCGCCCTGGCCGTCGTGGCCGTCGTCGTGGGAGTCCTCCCCGACCTCCGGCGCTATCTGCGCATCAGCAGGATGTGACGCTCCGCGGTGACGCCGCCCGGGCCGTGACGTACCTCGGCCCGGCGCGGGAGCGGCTGCACCGAACGGACGACACCGCCGTGCGGTCCCGGCGCGCCGGGCGGGCCCCCGCCGCCGTCCGTCCTCTAATGGCGCCCGAGACCCACCCCCGCGCCGAGGACGGAGACCGATGCACGAGATGTCCCTCGCGGTGGCCGTCGTCGACCAGGTCGAAGCGGCGGCAAGGTCCCGCGGGGCTGTCGGTGTCGACAGCATCCGACTCGACGTGGGCGAGCTGGCAGGCGTCGTCGCCGACGCCCTCGCCTTCAGCTTCGAACTCGCCTGCGCCGGAACCGTCGTCGAGGGCGCCGAGCTGATCACCCGTACCGTCCCGGGCACGGCGCGCTGTCAACCGTGCGCCGAGACCTGGGCGGTCGGCATGCCGCCGCGGCTGCTCTGTCCCGGCTGCGGCGCCGCGGCCTGCGAGCTCGTGTCGGGGCGCGAACTGCAGATCCGGGAAGTCCGGTGGGCGGACCCCGACGCCCCCGTCCCGCGACATCGCCAACCGATCACCGAGGAGAGCTGAGCATGTGCCGAGCAGTCGATCTCCAGCGTGCCGTCCTCGCCAAGAACGAGGCCGCGGCACAGATCCTGCGCACCGAACTGACCGCCCGCGGTACCACGGTGGTCAACCTCCTCTCCAGCCCCGGGAGCGGGAAGACCGCCCTGCTGGAACGCGAACTGCGGCTGGCCGTCGAACGCGGCGTCAGCGCCGCCGCGCTCACCGCCGACCTGGCCACGGAGAACGACGCCCGGCGCCTGGCCCGCTCGGGAGTCCCCGTCAAGCAGGTGCTCACCGACGGTCTGTGCCATCTGGAGGCCGACATGGTCGCCCGGCACCTGCACGACTGGCTGCCCGAGTCCACCCGGCTGCTGTTCGTCGAGAACGTGGGCAACCTGGTCTGCCCCGCCGGCTACGACCTGGGCGAGTCCCTGCGGGTCGTGCTCGCCTCGGTGACCGAAGGCGAGGACAAGCCGCTCAAGTACCCCACCGCGTTCGGCCTCGCCCAACTGGTGATCGTCACCAAGACCGACATGGCCGAGGCCGCGGAGTTCGACGAGGCGGCCTTCCTCCGCAACGTGCAGCAGGTCAACCCCGGCGTCGAGGTCGTCCTCAGCTCGGCGCGCGACGGCCGGGGCGCCGGCGCGCTGCTGGACCGGGCCCTGGCCGCGGCCGAGGGGAACCGCGTCCACACCCCGGTGATGGCCCAGGCCGGCGCGTGACCACGGCGAGGCCTCGATCCGCACCCGCGACGACTCCGCGGCGCAGCCGGGTCGTCGTGCGCGGTGTCGTGCAGGGCGTGGGGTTCCGGCCCTACGTCTATGCCCTCGCCACCGGGTTGCGCCTGTCCGGGCACGTCACCAACACGGCGGACGGCGTCGTCGCGGAGGTCGAGGGCGACCCCACCGACGTGGCCGCCTTCTGCGCACGCATCGCACCCGACGCGCCACCCCTGGCCCGGGTGGATTCCGTCGAGTCCGCCGAAGTGGCCGCGAGCGGCGGCAGCGGATTCACGATCGTGCCCTCCCGGCAGGGCGGCGCGGTCCGCACGCTCGTCCCGCCCGACACGGCCACGTGCGACGCCTGCCTCGCCGAGCTCGCGGATCCGGCCGATCGGCGGTATCTGCACCCCTTCATCACGTGCACCCATTGCGGCCCGCGGTTCACCATCGTCACCGGTCTGCCGTACGACCGGGTCCACACCACCATGGTCGGCTTCCCGATGTGTCCGGACTGCGCCCGGGAGTACGCGGACCCGGCCGACCGACGCTTCCACGCCCAGCCCGTCGCCTGCCCCCGCTGCGGACCGGTGCTGCGGCTGGTCACGGCATCGGGCGACCCTGAGTCTTCCGGCACCGGCACCGGCACCGGCACTGGCGTGCATCTCGGTGTCCGTCCCGACCCGGTCACCGACCCCGACCCGGCCACCGATCCGAACCCCGACGCCGGCTCCGGAAGCGATCCCGTCGTCGCCGCGCGTCGGATGCTCGCGGCCGGTGCGATCCTCGCCGTCAAAGGCCTGGGTGGCTACCACCTGGCCTGCGACGCCACGAACCCGGACGCCGTGGCCGAGCTGCGTCGTCGCAAGGCGCGCGGTGACAAGCCCTTCGCGCTGATGGCGGCGGACCTCGCCGACATCGAGCCCCTTGTGCACCTCGGCCCGCTCGAACGTGAGCTCCTCGCCGGCGTCGTCCGACCCGTGGTGCTCCTGCGGCGCCGCGACGACGCCCGGCCACGCCCCGGGGCGGCCCCGGCGCACGCGGTGGCGCCCGGCAGCCCGGACCTCGGCTTCATGCTCCCGTACACGCCTGTGCACCACCTGCTGCTCGGACGTGGCGCACCGGACCGGGCGGCCGGTCCCCGGCTGCTCGTCATGACCAGTGGCAATCTCTCGGGCGAACCCATCGTCACGGACGACGCCGAGGCACTGACCCGGCTCGCCGGTCTGGCGGACGCCTGGCTGCTGCACGACCGTCCCATCCATGTTCCCTGCGACGACTCCGTCGTCCGTGTCTGCGACGGCGAACAGCTGACGCTGCGCCGCTCCCGGGGGTACGCCCCGCTGCCGGTCACGCTGCCCGTCGAGGTCGCCCCCGCCCTCGCCGTGGGCGGGGACCTGAAGAACACCTTCTGCCTCGGTGAGGGACGCCGGGCCTGGCTCTCCGCCCACATCGGCGACATGGACGACCTCGCCACCCAGCTTGCCCTCGCCACCGCCGAGCGGCAGTTGGAGTCCGTCACGGGCGTACGGCCCGGACTGCTGGCCGCGGACCGTCACCCCGCCTATCGGTCCACCCGCTGGGCCCGCGACCATGCCGCCGGGCGGCCCGTCCTCCCGGTACAGCACCACCACGCGCACGTCGCGGCGGCGATGGCCGAGAACGGCCTCGACGGCACGCGGCCCGTGATCGGCGTGGCCTTCGACGGCACCGGCTACGGGCTCGACGGCGCGGTGTGGGGCGGCGAGTTCCTAGTCGCGGACTACGCCGGGTTCTCGAGGTTCGCGCACCTGGCCTACGTACCCCTGCCCGGCGGCGACGCGGCCGTACGGCGGCCCTACCGCATGGCCGTGGCCCATCTGCGGGCCGCGGGCCTCGCCGCCGACCCCGGACTGCCCTGCACGCGAGCCTGTGCGCCGGGAGAACTTCCCGTACTGGAGAAGCAGTTGGCGAGCGAGCTGAACTGCGTGCCCACGTCCAGCATGGGGCGCCTCTTCGACGCCGTCTCCTCCCTCGCGGGGATCTGCCACCACTCCGGATACGAGGCGCAGGCCGCGATCGAGCTGGAGGCCGCGGCCCTGCGCGCACCGGACGTGGCGGAGGACGGACGCTACGCCTTCCGGCTCGGCTCGCGGCAGGCCGGAGCCCCCCTCACCGCAGACCCTGCACCCCTGCTGACGGCGGTGGCCGCAGACGTCCTCGACGGGACCCCCGCGGCCGTCGTCGCGGCGCGGTTCCACCGTGCCCTGGCGCGTTTGGTGCGTACGGTCTGCGGCGCCGCCCGGAGCGAGACCGGTGTGGAGACGGTGGCGTTGACCGGGGGAGTGTTCGCGAACACGGTGCTCTCCTCGGCCTGCGCCCGCGGACTGCGGGAGGACGGCTTCACCGTGCTGCGCCATCGCCTGATCCCGCCGAACGACGGCGGTCTGGCTCTCGGCCAGCTCGTCGTGGCCGCGCGCGTCACCGACCGGGCGGCCTCCGGCACGCCACGACGAGAGCGACAGTGAGGAGACACCCATGTGTCTGGCGGTACCGGGAAAAGTGCTGGACGTGGAGGACCGGGACGGCACCCGGATGGCCACCGTCGACTTCGGCGGTGTGATCAAGGAGGTGTGCCTGGAGTACCTGCCGGACCTGAAACCCGGTGAGTACGCCATCGTCCATGTCGGGTTCGCCCTGCAGCGTCTGGACGAGGAGTCGGCCAGGAGGACGCTGGAGCTGTTCGAGACCCTCGGCATGCTCCAGGAGGAGTTCGGCGACCCGTGGGAGGCCGCCGAAGCGACGGGCAACGAGCTACCGGCGCAGGACGGCCTCGCCGGAGAGGTGACGCGGTGAAGTACATCGACGAGTTCCAGGACCCCGAGCTGGCCCGGCGGCTGCTCGACGACATCCGCGCGACGGTGACCCGGCCCTGGGCGCTGATGGAGGTCTGCGGGGGCCAGACCCACACCATCATCCGGCACGGTATCGACCAACTGCTGCCGCCCGAGGTGGAGTTGATCCACGGACCTGGCTGCCCCGTGTGCGTGACGCCGCTGGAGGTGATCGACAAGGCGCTGGAGATCGCCTCCCGCCCCGGCGTGATCTTCTGCTCCTTCGGAGACATGCTGCGGGTGCCCGGCACCGGCCGTGACCTCTTCCAGGTCCGCGGGCAGGGCGGTGACGTCAGAGTCGTCTACTCGCCGCTCGACGCGCTGCGGATCGCCGAGCAGAACCCGGACCACGAGGTGGTCTTCTTCGGCATCGGTTTCGAGACCACCGCGCCGCCCAACGCGATGACGGTGTATCAGGCACGCAAGCTCGGCATCCGTAACTTCAGCCTGCTCGTCTCCCACGTCCGGGTGCCCCCGGCGATCGAGGCGATCATGAACTCCCCGGACTGCCGCGTCCAGGGATTCCTCGCCGCGGGGCATGTGTGCAGCGTGATGGGCACGGCCGAGTACCCCGAACTCGCCGCACGCCACCGGGTGCCGATCGTCGTCACCGGGTTCGAGCCGCTGGACATCCTCGAAGGCGTACGGCGGACCGTGCTGCAGCTGGAGCGCGGGGAGCACACCGTCGAGAACGCCTATCCGCGGGCGGTGCTGCCCGAGGGCAACCCCGCCGCCCGGGCGATGCTGGACGACGTGTTCGAGGTCACCGACCGCGCCTGGCGCGGGATCGGTGTCATCCCGGACAGCGGCTGGCGGCTCTCGGAGCGGTACCGCGCGTACGACGCCGAGCGGCGGTTCTCCGTCGAGGGGATCGACACCCGGGAGCCGGCCGAGTGCCGCAGTGGCGAGGTTTTGCAGGGGCTGCTGAAGCCCCATGAGTGCGAGGCCTTCGGGACGACGTGCACTCCCCGCTCCCCGCTGGGCGCCACGATGGTCTCCAGCGAGGGGGCGTGCGCCGCCTACTACCTCTACCGGCGGCTCGACCTCGGCACCCCGTCACCGAAGTCCCTGTCGGCGAAGTCCCCGGCTCTGGAGGGAAGTTCCGTTGTCTGAGCTCACCCGCGTCACCCCTGAGGAGCAGGCACCCGACATGCTCGCCTGGACCTGCCCGGCACCCCTGCGGGATCAGCCGCGTGTGGTGATGGGCCACGGCGGTGGCGGGGCGCTGTCCGCCGAACTCGTCGAGCAGATCTTCGCGCCCGCCTTCGGCGGACCCGCGCTCTCGGTCACCACCGACGCCGCGACCGTGGAACTCGGCGGTGCCCGGCTGGCCTTCTCCACCGACTCCTTCGTGGTGCGCCCTCTGTTCTTCCCCGGGGGCAGCATCGGCGACCTGGCCGTCAACGGCACGGTGAACGACCTCGCGATGAGCGGGGCCCGCGCGGCCTATCTGTCCTGCGGCTTCATCCTGGAGGAGGGCGTGGAGACCGATGTGGTGACCCGGGTGGCGAACGCTCTCGGGGCTGCCGCACGAGCGGCGGGCGTGCAGGTGGCCACGGGCGACACCAAGGTGGTGGAGGCCGGCCACGGCGACGGTGTCTACATCAACACCTCCGGAATCGGTCTGATCCCGCCCGGGGTCGACCTCAGGCCGCAGCGTGTCGTTCCCGGCGACGTGGTGATCGTCAGCGGCCCCGTCGGCGTCCACGGCGTGGCGATCATGAGCGTGCGCGAGGGCCTGGAGTTCGGCGTCGAGATCGAGAGCGACTGCGCGCCGCTCGGCGGGCTGGTCGAGGCGATGCTCGCGGTCACGCCGGACCTGCATGTGCTGCGTGACCCCACGCGCGGGGGGCTCGCCGCCTCGCTCAACGAGATCGCGGCCGCGTCGGGCACCGGCATCGTCATCCAGGAGCGGGCCGTCCCCGTCCCCGCCCCGGTGGCCAACGCCTGTGCGGTGCTCGGCCTCGACCCGATGTACGTGGCGAACGAGGGGAAGCTGGTGGCCTTCGTCCCACGTGAGCATGCGGACGCCGTGCTCGCCGCGATGCGCGCGCATCCGCTGGGCGCCGGAGCGGCCGTGATCGGAGAGGCCGTCGAGGCGCATCCGGGCATGGTGGTCGCCCGTACCGGCCTCGGTGGCACGCGGGTGGTGGACATGCCGCTCGGTGAGCAGCTGCCACGGATCTGCTGAGGATCAGCCCCGGGTGCGGCGGTGGCGCGAGGTGTCGAGGGTCCAGGTGTGGGTGCAGTTCGGGCACTGCAGATGGACCCTGGGCCCCTCGTTGGCGATCAGGTAGCGCCAGTGTTCCGAACAGTTGCGGCGCTGCGCGCAGGGCTCGCAGCCGCGCGCGTCGTCGCACCCCGGACAGGCGACCCAGGCCCGGCGGGCCCGGTCCGCATGGGGATCAATGGGAAGCCGCACGGCCCGGCTCCTGTCCCGGCAGCACACCCGCCGCCACCAGCATGTCGTGGATCCGCTGCTGCTCGGCGTCCAGTCCCGAGTAGAGCAGGGCGTGCGCGGCCTCCTCCTCCCGCAGGACGGCGACCGGGTCCCAGTCGTGCCCCAGCGCCGCAACCACCTCGGCGCGTCGGCGGGCCTCCTCGGCGGTGAGGTCGATGGTGAAGGTGACGTGGTCGGGATCAGGGCCCTGGTTCATGGCGAGTGCTTTCGGCGAAATCGAACAGGATTCGCCACGTCTACCAGAGCGGGCGCCGGGTCCGGAAGGGGGAAGCGCCTCCGGCGACTGTGGCACATCTCATGTAAAACCGGACACGCCCGGTGGCGGCCCGTCACTGCCGCGCCCGTCCGTACGGGAGCGCCGCCGGGCCACCGGCGCGACGATGGGGGTGTGGGACGTACGACCGCAGGTCCTTCGGCCCCCGAAGGAGGCTCGCGGTCGGTCCGTACGACGCACGTGGCCGCTCGTCGGCCGGTCCCTGAGCGTGAACGGAGGGCACCGGATGAGTGAGCAACCGATCGAGGAGCTGATCAGCGTGGCCGCTCAGCAGGCCGGCGGCTGGCTGGGGTCCTTGGCGGTGGCGCAGGTGGCCACCGCGGCCGACGGGACGGTGGTCCGCTGGAACCACGGCGCCCAGGAGCTCCTCGGTTACGCTCCGCCGCAGGTGGTGGGGCGGCACATCTCCGACCTCCTTCATCCGGGTGCCGACCGCAGCCTCGGCCGTTCGCTGTGGGAGACCGCGTCCACCGGGCGCGGCGTGATGGGGACGGTCACCGCCTGGCACCACGACGACTACCCGCTGGAGCTGGAGATCTGGGCCTGCCCCGTCCCCGACCGGCGCCGCGGCGCCTCGGCGGTGCTGATCTTCGCCGCCGAAGCGCACACGACCCGCCGGATCCGCGGAACCTCGGCGGTGTGGGACGGCCTGTTCGCCCGCTCCCCGGTCGGCATCGGACTCCTCGACACCGAACTCCGTTTCCTGAGGGTCAACCCGGCGCTCGAGGAGATGAACGGCCTGACGGAATCCGCCCACGTCGGGCGACGCCTCAGCGAGCTGCTGCCCGACGTCAACGCGGGCGAGATCGAGGACGCGATGCGCCAGGCCCTGGCCTTCGGAGAGCCCGTACTGGACCGGCAACGCACCGGTCGTACCCCGGCGGACCCCGATCACGAGCACGTCTGGTCGTGCTCGTACGTGAGAATGGAGGACCCCGGCGGCCGGCCGATCGGTGTGGTCGCCACCCTCGTCGACGTCACCGCCCAGCACCGTGACCACGTCGAGGCGGAGGCCGGGCGGCGCAGGCTCGCCCTGCTGAGCGAGGCCAGCTCCCGCATGGGAGCCAGTCTCGACATGGAACGCACGGCCCAGGAACTGGCCGACCTCGCCGTGCCGCAGCTGGCCGACGCCGTCACCGTCGACATCCTGGACAGCCTCGCCCGCGGCGACGAACCGGGCCCGGGGCTCGCCGGTGGCGTCGACGTACGGCGTCTGGGAAAGGCGCCTCTGGCCGGTACCGCGATCACGCGTCTCCTCGCCCCGCTCGGCCGTACGCTCACGTTCCCGGCCCATGCCCCGTACACGCAGGCCATCAAGGCTCGCCAGCCGTATCTGATCGCCCACATGGACGAGCAGACCATCGCGCCGGCGGCCCGTCACTCGGCCGTCCCCGCCCAGCTGCTCAACAAGGGCGTGCACTCGTTCATGATGGTGCCGCTGGTCGCCCGCGACCTCGTTCTCGGCGTGGCCACCTTCTGCCGCACCCGACCCGGGGCACCGTACGGATCCGAGGACATCACCCTCGCCGGCGAGCTCACCACCCGCGCCGCCGTCAGCATCGACAACGCGCGGCTGTACCAGCACGAGCACGAGACCGCCGTCGTCCTCCAGCGCAGCATGCTGCCGCAACACCTCACGCCGCCGCCGGGCATCGAGATCGCCCACCGCTATCTGCCCGCGAGCGACATCAACGAGGTCGGAGGCGACTGGTACGACGTACTGCCCCTCCCCGGCGGCAAGGCGGCTCTGGCCATCGGGGACGTGATGGGCCACGGAATCGCCGCCGCCGCGGTCATGGGCCGGCTCTCGGCGACCGTGAGGGCCCTGTCACGCCTCGACATGCCCCCGGTCGCCCTGATGTACCAGCTCGAAGCCACCCTCGCCGACCTCGCCGAGCCGATGCTCGCCACCTTCCTCTACGTGGTCTGCGACCCCGCCACCGGCCACTGCACCATCACCCGCGCCGGCCATCCGCCCCCCGCCGTACTGGAGCCCGACGGCAGGGCCTACATCCTTCCGACCGCTTCCGGCGTCCCGCTGGGCGTCGGCGGAGTCGACTTCACGACGACCGAAGCCACGTTCCCCGCCGGCAGCCTCCTCGTCCTCTACACCGACGGTCTCATCGAAGGCCGCGGCACCGACCTCGACGAACGCTTCGGCGATCTGATCCGCCTGCTCACCGAACCCCAGACCTCACTGGACCACGTCTGCGATTCCCTGATCACCCGCCTCGTCCCCGGCTCCGCCGACGACGACATCACCCTGCTCACCGCCCGCGTCACACCCCCACCGGCCAAGTCCCCGTAGCATCCGGCCCGTCGAGCCGCAGGAGGCCGGTGCATGATGTGCATCAACAGCGGTCGAGTTCCTGTCTGGAGGCCGAACGAGTGAACGGTGGCAACGGGAGACGGCGCCTCACCAGCCGTGCCTCGGCCGCGAAGGGCGCAGCGGTCCATCGCTCGGCCGGTGCCCGCAGGCGGCTCGGCGGGAGCGGCGGCGAAGTACCCCTCGACCGGCTCACCACGCGCGGCCGGCTCGCCTGGCTGAACTCCGCGGGCTCCAGGATCGGTACCACCCTCGACCTGGAGCGCACCGCCCAGGAGCTGGCCGAGTTCACCGTGCCCGGCTTCGCCGACGGGGCCGCCGTCGACATCCTGGAGACTGTCCTGCGGGGCGACGAGGGTTCCCGATGGACCGGTACGGGCGTCCCGGTCATGCGGGCCATCGCGCTGTCCTCCGTCGAGGAGCTGTCCTCCCTGGAGCCCACCCCCATCGGCGAGACCTTCGTCCGGTCGGAGGAGGCCCACGAGACGCTGCTCCACCGGTACTGCCTGCGCCAGGGCAGGCCGGTGCTGGTGAGCCGTATGCGGGACGACGACTTCAGCAAGGTCGCGCCGACGGAGAGCGCGGCGGCGCAGATGCGCGCCGCCGGAGTGCACAGCTACCTCGCGGTACCGCTGATCGCCCGCGGGCTGCTGCTCGGCAGCGCGGACTTCGTACGTGGCCCCGGCACACGGCCGTTCTCCTCCACGGACCTCGCACTGGCCGAGCAGCTCGCCTCCCAGGCCGCCGTCTACATCGACAACGCCCGGCTCTACGGTCGCGAGCGCGAGCACGTCGTCTCGTTGCAGCGCACACTGCTGCCGCGCGCGACGCCGGTGACGCCCGGGCTGCGGGTGCAGGCCGAGTACGCGCCCTCTACGGCCCATCACGGGGTGGGCGGGGACTGGTACGACGTCATGGCCCTGCCCGGCGGACGTACGGCTCTCATGGTGGGCGACGTGATGGGGCACGGGCTTCCCGCCGCCGCCACCATGGGGCGCCTGCGGGCGGTCGCCCGCACCCTGATGACCCTGGACATGGCTCCGGAGCGCGTGCTGGCCCGGCTCGACCTCGCCACCCGCGACCTGGAGGACGAGCAGGTCGCCACCTTCCTCTGCGCGGTCTTCGACCCGGCCGACTCGACCTACACGCTGGCCAGCGCCGGGCACCTGCCCCCGCTGCTCCTCGACGGACAGGGCTCGGCCGAGTTCGTGGACGTGCCGATCGGCGCGCCGCTCGGCGCGGGAGTGATCCCGTACGACCCGGTCCGTCTGAAGGTCCCGGCGAGTGGCCATCTGGTCATGTACTCGGACGGCCTCGTCAAGTCCCGGCACGCGGACCTGGACCACCAGCTGGAGCGTCTCCGGTCGGCGGCTCGTGGCCTGTCGGCCGAGGCTCTCGAAGGCGGCGGCCTGATCGCGTGCGCCCCCGCGGACACCCCCCGGTTCGACGAGGCCGTGGTCCTCGTCGCCACGACCGCCTCGGGCACCCCGGGCGAGCTGTGCGAGTGGCAGCTGCCGCGGGAAGGGCGCGCCGCGTCCGTCGCCCGGGGCCTGGTCACGGACCAGCTCACCGCGTGGGACCTCGCGGAGCTCGCCGACATCTGCGAACTCGTCGTCTCGGAGCTCGTGGGCAACGCCCTGCGGTACGGCAACGGCCCCGGCCGACTCCGGCTGCTGCGCGGCGAGCGCCTCGTCGTGGAGGTTTCGGACACGGGCCCCGACCTGCCCCAGATCCAGCACGCGGACCTCAGCGACGAGGGCGGCCGGGGGCTCCAGCTCATCAACATGCTGTGCCGCAGATGGGGCTCCTGCCGCACCGTGACCGGCAAGGTGGTCTGGGCGGAGCAGAACCTGCCCCAGTGACCCGAACCGCCCCGGCCCCTCTCCCGGCAGGGGAGAGGGGCCGGGGCCGACGGGCCTCACGCGGTCTACAACTCCTTCACCCGGATGTTCCGGTAGGAGATGACGTCCGTCGTGCCGTGGACCTGGAGCCCGATGTAGCCGGAGGCGTAGCGTCGGCCGTCCGTGCCCGGGTCGTCGCCACGCGGGGGCTGGAAGACCTGACCACCGGTGTTGTCGAACTCGTTGATCAGCTTGCCGTTGCGGAAGACCGAGTAGTGCTGGCCCTCCACGCGGATCTCGTAGTCGTTCCAGGTGCCCTTGGGCGTCACCCCTGCGCCGGCGAGGCCCACGCGGTCGAAGCCGTAGACCGAACCCGTCTTGTACATGTCGCCGTCGGGCCGGTCGAGGACCTGGATCTCATGGCCGTACTTGATGGCGACCCACTCCGGACGGGTCTCCTCGGGGTTGCCGTGGACGTACGGGAAGCGCACGAAGACACCGCCGTTGGCGTTGCCCGCTCCCGGGGCGTCGTCGCGCCACTGGAGCTTGAGCGAGAGGTCCCCGTACTGCCGCTGCGGGAACCACAGCATGCCCATGCCCGGCACCGTGGTGCTGCTGGTCATGGCACCGTCCGCGCTCAGCGCGAACTGCCCGCCTCCGACGTGCTGCCACTTCGAGAAGCTTGCCGCGGTGCCGTCGAACAGATCGCGGTATCCCTCGGTCTGGCCCGGCTTGCCGATGCCCGACTGCTTGGCCGCCCGGTAGATCTTCTTGTGCTCGCGGGTGTCGATGACACCGTCGGCGAGCAGCCGGTCGATCACCGTGTCGACGTGCTTGAGGAACAGCGCGTGCGAGGACCAGTCCTTCTCGTCCTCGATGAGCTCGTTGACCGTGCAGCGGCTGTTCGTCATCCGGTTCGGGACGCCGGTGTCGACTGTCCCGACGATGACGGTCGACCGCTCGTCGAACTCCGGGCAGTTGGGCGCGGGCACCCCGCCGCCCTCGGCGACGGTGAAGGCGGTACTCCTCGCCGTGGAGGTGTTGCCCGCCTTGTCCGTCGCCCGGTACAGCACCGTGTGGTGGCCGACGCGGTCGACGATCACCGGGGTGGTGTAGGCGAGATACGGGCCGCCGTCGAGCGAGTACTCGATCCGGTCGACGCCCGAATCCGCGTCGGTCGCCGACAGCGTGACGGTGGCGCTGGTGATGTACGCCCCGTCGGAGTTGCGCACGCCGGCGACGGAGGCCGAGGCCTCGGGGGCGGTGGTGTCGGGGTCGGGCTGCGTCACGACCGTGAAGCCGACGGACTTCTCGGCCGCGGTGTTGCCCGCCTTGTCGCCGGCCTTGTAGCGGACGGTGTGGGTGCCCGCCTCGTGCACCATCACGGGGGCGGTGTACGGCTGCCAGGCGCCGTCGCCGATCGCGTACTCGATGGTGTTGACGCCCGAACCGGTGTCGGACGCGGTGACCGTCACCGTGGCCATGTCGAGATAGCGGCCCTGGTCGTCCTGTTCGCCGGTCACGGTCGCCGAGGTCTCCGGCGCCGTCGTGTCGTCGGTGGGCGGGGCGACGACGGTGAACGCGGCGGTCTTCTCTGCGGCCGTGTTGCCCGCCTTGTCGCTCGCCCGATAGCGGATCGTGTGGGCGCCGACCTGGTCGACGACGACCGGGACGGTGTACGGCTGCCACGGGCCGTCGGCGCCGACCGCGTACTCGACCTTGTCGACGCCCGAACCGGCGTCCGTCGCGCCGAGCGTGACCGTCGCCTGGCCGACGTAGGCGCCCTCGGCGTTGCGGTCGCCCTCGACCTTCGCGGTGGTCTCCGGAGCGGTGGTGTCCTCGCCGCCGCCCTCGGTGACGGTGAGGATGCCCTGCATCTGGCCGTGGCCGGGGATCGTGCACTTGAAGAGGTACCGGCCCGGGGTCAGCGTCACCTCGGCCGTGTGCCGGCCGCCGTTCGCGTCGCTCGGGTTGGCCAGGATGTTGAGCGGGACGTCGTTGTTGTACTCGGGGTCGGAGACGTCGAACGTCAGGGTGTGCGGCATGCCGGTGGTGTTGCCGGTGGCCGTGCTGTTCTCGAAGACGATGGTCGTCGGGCCGGCCACCGCCGTGGTGGGGAACTCCAGATAGCGGTCGATCGGATCGCCGGCCTTCCAGGTCAGCACCTGGGCCGCGGCGTTCCGCCGTCCGTCGTCGGACCTGCCGTAGGCGGATGCCGAGGTCAGTCCCACGATCATCGCGACGGCGGCCAGCAGGGCCGCCCACAGCCTCGGGCCTCTGTGTCTCATGGTCACCGCGCCGCCTTCCTTGCCAGCTGGTCCGCGGCCGGGGTGGGCCCGCCGCCCTTGTAGGTCACGCGCCACAGCGCGGAGTCGGGGTGGGAGGTGAAGAAGCCGCGCCCGTAGTCGAGGACGTACAGCGAGCCGTCGGGGGCGAACTTCCAGTCCATCAGGTTGCGGATGCCACCCTGCCCGACCGGGATGATCTTCTTCAGCGACTCGGCGTGCACCGGCATGCCGCCCTTGCCGACGGTCTTCGGATCGGTCAGCACGGCGTGCCGCGGCTGCTCCCCGTCGTAGAAGTCACCGACGAACCACTTGCCGTCCCAGTACGACGGCCACTTCACGGTCGAGTCGCTCGCCGCGTCGTAGCGGTAGAGCGGGCCGTTCATGGTCGCCTGCCCGCCGCCCTTGAGCCACGGGAGCAGCAGCTTCTGCTCCTCCTGCTTGTAGCTCGGGATGCCGTTGGCGTCCCGCGGGTAGTCCACGCCGCCGCCCTGGGGCGAGTACCAGATCGTGTTCGCCGTCACCGGCGGCAGGTTCACGAGGCCGTCGTTGTTCGGCGACTCGTTCTTCGGTGCGTTGCAGTCGTACCAGCCGAGCGGCTTGCTCGGATCGGTCGGGCCGCGGTCCCGGTAGGGCTGCTTGTTGCCCATGCAGTACGGCCAGCCGTGGTTGCCCGGCTTGGTGATCGCGGCGAACGTGTCGTACTTGGCGGGGCCCCAGGTCGTCGACGGCGCGCCCGCGTCGGGGCCGACCCAGCCGGCGTAGAGGATGTCGGTCGTCCTGTCGACGGAGATGCGCGCGGGGTTGCGCACGCCCATCACGTAGATCTCGCCGCGGGTCTTCCCGCCGCCCTCGTCGGTCTCCTCGCCCGTGAACAGATTGCCCGCGGGGAGGGTGTAGGTGCCGTCGTCCTCGGGGTGGATCCGCAGGATCTTGCCGTTGAGGTTGTTGGTGTTGCCGGCGGTGCGGCGCGCGTCCGCGAAGGAGACGCCCTTGAAGTTCGGGGCGGGGTTGTTGCCCGAGTAACCACCGCTGGACCCCGATGAGTTGGTGTCCCCGGTGGCGATGTAGAGGTTGCCCTTGGAGTCCCAGGCCATCCCGCCGCCCGCGTGGCAGCAGCTGTGGATCTGGACCGGCCAGCTCAGCAGCACCTTCTCGCTCGCCAGGTCGAGCCGGTTCGTCGCGAGGTCGAGGGTGAAGCGGGAGACCCTCCGCTCGCCCATGTGCGCGTCGCGGTCGATGCGGGAGTGAGGCGTGTAGTGCAGATAGACCCAGCCGTTGGTCATGAAGTCGGGGTCGAGCTCGATGCCGAGCAGCCCCTCCTCGTTCTTGACCAGTTCGTCGCCGCCGCCCTTGTTGCCGAAGACGGTGAGCGCGCCGGCCTTGGTGACCTGCTTGGTCTTCGGGTCGTAGACGTGGACCTCGCCGTTCCCCTTGCCGATGTCCGGGTTGTTCCAGTCCGTGACCACCGGCACACTGGAGTCGGCGCCGCCGCGGCCGATGTACAGGATGCGCCCGTCGGGAGCGGTGACCAGGCCGTGGGGCTCGCCTATCTGGTCGTTCTGGCCGGGCTGGTTGGGCTTGGTGACGCGCTCGGCGGTGTAGTTGGCGTCGATGGTCGCCTTGCAGTCCGCCTGGGAGATGCGGGCGGTCCAGGCGATCGCACCCCGCAGATGGTCGCGGAAGTCGGCCTCGGCGTAGCTGTCGACGGTTCCGCCCATCGCGGTGTAGAAGGACCGGCCGCCGTCGTAGTCACGGCACCAGGACACCGGGTGGTCCCAGCCGTTCGGCTTGGCCACGGGCTGGTACGAGCCTTCCCTGACCCGCGCCACGGTGTGGACGGTGCCGGACGGGTTGCGGTCCCAGTTGAACCACTTGTCGGGCCGCTTCCACTCCAGCGGAAGGGACTTGGTGGCCGGGTGCTGTCGGTCGCCGACCTCCACCACCGCACGCTGGGCGCTGCTCGGAGCGCCGGTTGGCCGTGCGCCGACCAGGCCGGTGTACCAGGTGGAGTACGGCTCGGTGCGCGCCGCCTCGTGGACGCCGACGAATCCGCCGCCCGCCTCCATGTAGGCCTCGAGACCGGCCTCCTGTTCCGGGTCGAGCACATCGCCGCCCCCGGTCAGGAACACCACCGCGTTGTACCTGCCGAGTCGCTTGGCGTCGGTGAAGACAGCCGGGTCGTCGGTGGCCTCCGTTCGGTAGCGTCCGGCGGTCGGACCGGTCAGCCCGATGGTCTCGACGGCAGCGATGCCCGCGTCGACCGTCGGCGACTCCTCGGTCGCCGACCCGTGGAAGACGAGTACCCGTACGTTCGCGCCGCCTGGTGGAGACGGAAGCGACAACGTTGTCGAGGCCATGGTCGACGGCGGATCCGGATACGGTCTGGCCGAGGCGGAGGCTCCGCCGAGCAGCGAAGCGGTCAGGGCCCCGGCCCCAAGTACCGCCACCGCGAAGCCTGTTCTTGATCTCGCTTGGTGATGTGGTGTGCGCTTCATGGGTCACCCATCCCTCTGAGGTCACAACAACAGCCGTTGAAGCTAGACCTCTTTGCTCGGTTCGCCAATACCTATGACCGCAAAGGAACGAACTTTGTCCTGAGCGTGGAGAAACTGGAGTCGTCCCGCTACCGTGTGGGCCGTCCCCAGGGGCCCTTCGCCCCGTCAATCTCCACCGAGAAGCGGAGAGTTCGGCATGGACAGACGCAGCTTCAACCGTCGCCTGCTCGCAGGCGGAGCCGTCGCCGCGACCGGCGTGACATCGTTGTCTCTCACCTCCGCCTCCAGCGCCACACCCGTCGCGGCAGCCACACCGAGAACTGCCCCGGCCGGCGGGCAGATACGCCATCTCAAGCTGTACGCCGAGAAGTTGGCCGACGGACGAATGGGCTACGGCCTGGAGAAGGGCAAGGCCACCGTTCCCGGCCCGCCGATCGAGCTCAACGAGGGCGACACGATCCACATCGAGTTCGAGAACCTGATGGACGTCCCCGTGAGCCTCCACCCGCACGGCGTGGACTACGACATCGACAACGACGGTACGAGGATGAGCGGAAGCCACGTCGAACCGGGCGCAACCCGCACGTACACCTGGCGCACCCATGCCCCCGGCCGTCGCTCCGACGGCACCTGGCGCCCGGGCAGCGCCGGGTACTGGCACTACCACGACCATGTCGTGGGCACGGATCACGGCACCGGAGGCATCCGCAAGGGCCTGTACGGTGCCTTGGTGGTGCGCCGCAAGGGCGACATCCTCCCGGACAAGCAGTTCACCATCGTCTTCAACGACATGACGATCAACAACCGGCCGGCGTCCGATCCGCCCAACTTCCTTGCCACGGTGGGTGATCGGGTGGAGATCGTCATGATCACGCATGGCGAGTACTATCACACGTTCCATATGCACGGTCACCGCTGGGCCGACAACCGCACCGGGCTCCTGGCCGGCCCGGAGGACGTGAGCCGGGTGATAGACAACAAGATCACCGGTCCGGCGGACTCGTTCGGATTCCAGATCATCGCGGGCGAGCAGGTCGGAGCCGGGGCCTGGATGTACCACTGTCACGTGCAGAGCCACTCCGACATGGGCATGGCCGGCCTCTTCCTGGTGGCCAAGCCGGACGGCACCGTGCCGGGCCACGGAGACCACGGAACCCACAACGCGGGGGCTGCGAAGGGGGAGTCGGCCGCGCAGACCTCCGGTGGTACCCACCATCACTGAGGCCCGGTGAGGGAGCACTCGAGGCTCGCGGGGTGGGTGACGCTCCGACAGAAGGGGCGGCGCGCCGGAGCCCTCACGCTCCGGCTG
>NZ_JBHJTL010000098.1:0-28730 GCF_042264065.1 Streptomyces sp. NPDC056222
CGTTCATGCTGGGACCAAGGGTCCTTTTGTTTTTCCATGAACTTTTCGAAGCGCGTCGGGATGCCGACTGCGCGAGAATGACTGCAGTACCCGAAGACAGGAGTCACGCCGATGTCCACCAACTCTCCCGACGATCGTCCGGAGCGCGAGCCGCGTCGTAGGGACGGTGGCGAGCGGGGCGGCTTCCGTGGGCCGCGCCGTGACGACAACCGTGGTGGCGACAACCGTGGTGGCGGGTTCCGTCGGGACGACCGTCGTGACGACAACCGTGGTGCCGGCAGTGGTGGCGGTTTCCGCCGCGACGACCGTCCGCGTGACGACCGCCGTGACGACAACCGCGGTGGCGGTTTCCGCCGTGACGACCGCCGTGACGACAACCGCGGTGGCGGCTTCCGCCGTGACGACCGTCGTGACGACAACCGTGGCGGTGGCTTCCGTCGCGATGACCGTCGCGATGACAACCGTGGTGGCGGCAGCGGTGGTGGTTTCCGCCGTGACGACCGTGGCGGCGACCGTCCCTCGTTCCGTCGCGATGACAACCGCGGTGGCGGCGGTGGCGGTTTCCGCCGCGACGACACCCGTGGTGGTGGCTTCCGCCGTGACGACAACCGTGGCGGTGGCGGTGGCTTCCGTCGCGATGACCGTCGTGACGACAACCGTGGTGGCGGCAGCGGTGGTGGTTTCCGCCGTGACGACCGTGGCGGCGACCGTCCCTCGTTCCGTGGCGGCGACCGTCCCCGTGACGACCGCCGTGACGACCGTCCCTCGTTCCGTCGTGATGACCGTCCGCGTGACGACCGTCGGGACGACAACCGTGGCGGTGGCTTCCGCCGTGACGACCGTCCCCGTGACGACCGCGGCGGCGACCGTCCGTCGTTCCGCCGTGACGACCGTCGTGACGAGCGTCCCTCGTTCCGTCGCGACGAGCGTCCCCGTGACGACCGCGGCGGCGACCGTCCCTCGTTCCGTCGTGATGACCGTCCCCGCGACGACCGCCGTGACGACCGTCCCCGTGGGCCCCGTCGTGACGACAGCCGCGGTGGTGGCTTCCGCCGTGACGACCGGCGTGACGACAGCCGGGGCGGGTACCGCGGTCGTGACGACCGGGGTGGCTACGGCCGTCGGGACGACCGCGACCGTGACCGGCCGGACCGCGCGCCCATCAAGCGTCTGCCGATCCCGGACGACGTCACGGGCGAGGAGATCGACCAGGACGTGCGTCAGGAGCTCATGAGCCTTCCCAAGGGGCTCGCCGAGGACGTGGCGCGCAACCTCGTCATGGTCGCCAACCTGATCGACGAGGACCCGGAGCAGGCGTACGCGTATTCCCGTATCGCCCTGCGGCTCGCGTCCCGTGTCGCCGCCGTGCGTGAGGCGGCCGGCTTCGCCGCGTACGCGACGCAGAAGTACTCCGAGGCGCTGGCCGAGTTCCGGGCCGCGCGTCGGATGACCGGTGGTGTCGAGCTGTGGCCCGTGATGGCCGACTGCGAGCGTGGCATGGGCCGCCCGGAGCGGGCCCTCGCCATGGCCGGTGAGCCCGAGGTGCAGAAGCTGGACAAGGCCGGGCAGGTCGAGATGCGGCTCGTCGCCGCCGGCGCCCGCCGGGACATGGGGCAGCTCGACGCCGCCATCGTGACCCTGCAGAGCCCCGAACTCGCCTCCACCGCCGTCCACCCGTGGACCGCTCGCCTGCGGTACGCCTACGCCGACGCGCTGCTCGCGGCCGGGCGAGAGGACGAGGCCCGTGAGTGGTTCGCCAAGACGGTGGAGTCGGACAAGGACGGGGCCACGGACGCCTCCGACCGGCTCGCGGAGCTCGACGGCGTCGAGTTCGTGGACGCCATCGACGAGCTGGACGAGTCCGAGGGCGTCGCGGAGACCGACGCCACCGACGAGGCGGACGCGGCCGACGACCTCGACGACGAGGACGACGAGGACGTCGAAGACGACGAAGACGGTGAGGACGACGACACGGACCTCAAGGCCTGACGTCGTGTGAGTGTGTGAAAAGGGCGGCACCCCTCCGGGGTGCCGCCCTTTTTTCGTGCGCTCAGTCCAGCGCGAGGCTTCTGAGGACCAGGCCCGTCGCCGGCTTCGGGCCGAAGGACGTCGACTTGCGGGGCATGGTGACGCCCTGCCTGGCCAGGTCCCGCACGACGTCCTCCCGTACCGGATGCATGAGTACCGCCGTACCGCCGCGGCGTTCGGCCTGGGCGACGGCGGCCTCGGTGTCGTGGATGTAGCTGATCTCCTCGGGGGTGTCCGGGATGTGCCACACATGGTCGAGGAGCGTGGAGTGCAGGACCGTGGCGTCCAGGGTGCGCCATGCCTCGGGGCGGTCCGCGCGGATCGTACGGGCGAGCAGTGCCGGGTCGGGGCGGTCGAGGAGATGGAACGCGCCGTCGCCGGCCAGGAGGAAGGCGTTGCCGTCGGCCGTGGCGGACTCCAGGGTCTCCATGGCCGTCGACAGGGGGCCTTCGATGCGGCGGACGCGGAAGCCGTCGCCGAGAGCGGCGAGGGCGTCCGCGACGGGGAGGCGGTTGAGGAGGCGGTGGATGGCGCGGACGCGGAGGGGGTAGCGGGCCGTGTCGATGAGGAGGACGAGGCCGTAGTTCCACGGGCTGGGCTGCGTGTGTTCCTCGCGCAGCCGCAGGTATGTCGCCCAGCGGTGGTGGCCGTCGGCGATCAGCGCCTGGTGCTCCGCGAGGGCGGCGGAGACCGTCGCGAGCTCGGCGGGATCCGTGACCGCCCAGAGGCGATGGCTGAAGCCGTCCTCGGTGGTCGTGGCGAGCAGGGGCTCGCGCCGCACGGTGCGCTCGATGACCTCGGCGGCTCCGTCGTCCTCGCCGCGGTAGGTGAGGAGGAGCGGCTCCAGATTGGCGGCCGTGGTCCGCATCAGCGCGGCGCGGTCCTCGACCACGTGCGGCATGACGTCCTCGTGCGGGAGCACGATGCCCTCGGCGGGGGTGGAGAGTTCCAGGGCGCCGATGATGCCGCGCTGCAGGATGCCGTCGCCGCTCTGCTCGTACACGTACAGGGCGGGCTCGGGGTCGGGGGCGAGGACGCCGTCGGCGAGCCAGCGGTCGAGGGTGACGGCGGCCTTGCGGTGGCGGGTGCCGGCGGTGATCGCCTGCGGCAGGATCAGCCGGACGATGTTGTGCGGGTCGGCGGACTCGAGGTGGTGCAGTCCGTCGGGCCGTACGACCACGTCGTACGGCGGGGAGGTCACGGCGGCCAGGCTGCCGACCCGTTCGGGGACGTAGCGCAGTCCTCGGAACGGGACCATGTGCAGACCGTCGGCGCGGACGTCGTCGGCCGCGGGACCTGAGGTGTTCATTACGCAATCGTAAGTGGGGGTGGCGATGAGCGATGATCGGGGGAGACGGGGAGTGACGTGATCGTTTCGTTTTGATGTGAGGGGTACGAGGCCATGGGTGACGGCGTCCGGGGTCGGCAGGGCAGGTATCGGCCGGGTGGGAGCGAGCGGGCGCTGAGCGAGGCGTACGACACGGCGCTGCTCGATCTGGACGGTGTGGTGTACGCGGGCGGGGAGGCGATCCCGTACGCGGTGGAGGCGCTGGGCACGGCGCGGGCCGGCGGGATGCATCTCGCGTACGTCACCAACAACGCGCTGCGGACGCCGGACGCGGTGGCCGCGCATCTGACCGAATTGGGGGTGCCGGCGGAGGCGGGGGACGTCATCACGTCGGCGCAGGCGGTGGCGCGGCTGATCGCCGACGAAGTGCCCGCCGGGTCACGGGTGTTGGTGATCGGTGGGGAGGGGCTCCGGGTGGCGCTGCGGGAGCGGGGCCTGGTGCCGGTGGAGTCGGCCGACGAGGACGGTCTGGCGGCGGTCGTCCAGGGGTACGGCGGGCCGGAGTTGCCGTGGGCGCGGTTCGCGGAGGCGAGCTACGCCGTGGCGCGCGGGGTGCCGTGGTACGCCTCGAACACGGACCTGACGATTCCGGGGGCGCGGGGGATCGGGCCGGGGAACGGGGCGGCGGTGGAGGTCGTACGGATCGCCACGGGCGGACTGGTGGAGCCGAAGGTGGCGGGGAAGCCGCTGCCGCCGATGCACCGCGAGACGGTGCTGCGGACGGGTGCGGAGCGGCCGCTGGTGGTCGGGGACCGTTTGGACACGGACATCGAGGGCGCGTTCAACGGGGGTGTCGACTCGCTGCTGGTGCTCACCGGTGTGACGGACGTGCCACAGCTGCTCGCGGCGGTGCCGGAGCACCGGCCGACGTATGTGGACGCGGATCTGCGGGGGTTGCTGACCGGGCAGCCGCATGTGGTCGGGGTGCACGGCGGCCATGTCTGCGGTGGCTGGTCGGCCGAGGCGCGCGGCGGCGAGCTCGTCCTGGACGGCGAGGGGCCGGTCCTGGACGGGGTGCGGGCGCTGTGCGCGGCGGCGTGGACGGAGGCCGGGGCCGGGGCGAGCGGCTTGGACGCGGGCAAGGCGCTGGAGCGGTTGGGGCTGTGACGGGGAAGGGCCTCTCGTCGGGGCCCTGACCTGCGGACGGGGATCGAACACCGATGGCAGGGTAGGCTAACCTAACTGCCGTGTTGGTCGAGAGTCCCTCCCGAGCGAGCGCGGATCCGACCGGCCCTGACCAGACGCCGACGCGCCGGCACTCCGTGCGCGCCGTCGGGTTGGTCGTGGCCGTCGGAGTCCTGCTGCTGGTCTGTGTCCTGAGCGTCATGATCGGCGCCAAACCGGTGCCGCTCGGCGACGTGTGGCACGGGCTGTTCCAGAACACCGGTGTCGGAAACGACGTCATCATCCATGACGTCCGCGTCCCCCGCACGCTCCTCGGGCTGCTCGTCGGCGTCGCCCTCGGCCTCTCCGGGGCCGTGATGCAGGGCCTCACCCGTAATCCGCTCGCCGAGCCCGGTCTGCTCGGTGTCAACGCCGGCGCCGCCGCGGCCGTCGTCTCCGCGATCGCGTTCCTCGGGGTCACGGACGTCAGCGACTACATCTGGTTCGCGTTCGCCGGCGCCGCCGTCGTCTCCGTCGTCGTGTACGTCCTCGGCGGCAGCCGCAGCTCCACCCCGGTACACCTCGCGCTCGCCGGAACCGCCGCCACCGCCGCGCTCTACGGCTACGTCAACGCCGTCCAGTTGCTGAACTCGGCCGCCCTGGACCGGCTCCGCTTCTGGACCGTCGGTTCGCTCGCCCCCGCGGACATGGAGACCGTGCGCCGGGTGGCGCCGTTCATCCTCGTCGGCGTGGTGCTCGCCCTGCTCATCTCGCGGCCCCTCAACGCCATGGAGATGGGCGACGACACCGCCCGCGCGCTCGGCGCCAACCTCAACCGCACCCGAGTGATCGCCATGGCGGCCGTCACGCTGATGTGCGGCGCCGCGACCGCCGCGTGTGGACCGATCGTGTTCCTCGGGCTGATGGTCCCGTATCTCGTACGGGCCATCACCGGCCCCGACATGCGCTGGATCCTCCCCTACGCAGCCGTCCTCTCGCCCGTGCTCCTCCTCGGCTCCGATGTGATCGGACGGCTCGTCGCCCGCCCCGCGGAGCTCCAGGTCGGCATCGTCACCGCGCTGGTCGGCGGACCCGTCTTCATCCGCCTCGTCCGCCGCAAGAGGATGGCCCAGCTGTGACCACCAAGACGCTACGGACCGGCGGCGGGCTCTCCCTGCGTTACGCACCCCGCGCCGCGCTCTCCATGGTCGGGCTGCTCGCCCTCACGCTCGCCGCCGCCGTCGTGCTCATCGGCAGCGGCGACTTCCCGATCGCCCCCGGCGACGTCGTCGCGACCCTCCTCGGCAACGGCACCGCCGTCCAGGAGTTCGCGGTCATGGACCTGCGGCTGCCGCGCGTCCTCGTGGCCGTCTTCGTCGGCGCCGCGCTCGGCATCGGCGGAGCCGTCTTCCAGTCCATCTCCCGCAACCCGCTCGGCAGCCCCGACGTCATCGGCTTCGGTCAGGGCGCGACCGTCGGCGCGCTCACCGTCATCGTGCTCTTCCAGGGCAGCGCCATGGCCGCCGCCGGCGGGGCCGTGGTCGGCGCCCTGATCACCGGCGCCGCGATCTACCTGCTCGCCTGGAAGCGCGGGATCCACGGCTACCGGCTCGTCCTCGTCGGCATCGGCGCGGCCGCCATGCTCACCGCCGTCATCCACTACCTCATCACCAAGGCCAACCTGGTCGACGCCACCCGCGCCACGGTCTGGATGACCGGCTCGCTCGACGGGCGCGACTGGGCGCAGTTCTGGCCGCTTTTCGCCGTCAGCTGCGTCCTCGTCCCGCTGGTCCTGGGGCACGGGCGGGCGCTGCGGATGCTGGAGATGGGCGACGACGCCGCGTACGCCCTCGGGGTGAGGGTCGAGCGGACCCGCATCGTGCTGATGGGCTCCGCCGTGCTGCTCGTCGCCGTCGCGACCGCCGCCGCCGGGCCCATCGTCTTCGTCTCGCTGAGCGCGCCCCAACTGGCCCGCAGGCTGACCCGCTCGCCCGGCCCCAACCTCGCCGCCTCCGCCCTCATGGGTTCGGCGCTGCTGCTGATCGCCGACTGGACCGCGACCAACGCCTTCGGCGACCGGCAACTGCCCGTCGGCGTCATCACCGGTGTGCTCGGCGGCTGCTATCTGCTGTGGCTGCTCGTCACCGAACGCAAGGCGGGACGGATATGAACGCGAAGAACGCGAAGGAACTCAGGAGCACCTCCATGGACGGTCGGACCCAGCGGCTCAGCGCGGAGTCGGTCACCCTCGCCTACGACCAGCGGATCATCGCCCGCGACCTGTCCGTGGCGATCCCCGACAACTCCTTCACGGTCATCGTCGGACCCAACGCCTGCGGCAAGTCGACCCTGCTGCGAGCCCTGTCCCGGATGCTCAAGCCCTCCCAGGGGCGGGTGCTCCTCGACGGGCAGACCATCCACACCATGCCGGCGAAGAAGGTTGCCAAGACCCTCGGCCTGCTGCCCCAGTCCTCCATCGCCCCCGACGGCATCACGGTCGCCGACCTGGTGGCCCGCGGCCGCTACCCGCACCAGGGGCTGCTGCGCCAGTGGTCCCCGGAGGACGAGCGGATCGTCCAGGAATCGATGGCCGCGACCGGCGTCGCCGAGCTGGCGGAGCGGTACGTCGACGAGCTGTCCGGCGGCCAGCGCCAGCGGGTCTGGATCGCGATGGCGCTCGCCCAGCAGACCCCGCTGCTGCTGCTCGACGAGCCCACGACCTTCCTCGACATCCAGCACCAGATCGACGTCCTCGACCTCTGCGCCGAGCTGCACGAGAACCAGGGCCGCACCCTGGTCGCCGTCCTGCACGACCTCAACCACGCCGCCCGGTACGCCACCCACCTCATCGCCGTCCGAGGCGGCGAAGTCGTCGCGGAGGGTCCGCCGGCCGAGGTCGTGACGGCCGAGCTGGTGGAGCGGGTCTTCGGGCTGCGCTGCCAGGTCATCGACGACCCCGAGACGGGCACGCCGCTGGTCGTGCCCGCCGGGCGGAAGGCCCGGGCCAGGAAGCAGGAGCCCGCGCTAGAGAAGTGAGCGCAGCCGGAGCAGATCGCGGAAGCCGGCCTCCAGCCTGACCCGGCCGGAGGCCCAGGCCTTCGCGAAGTTCAGCTCGCCGTTCACCATCGCCACCAGGTCGTCGCCGGTCATCGCCAGCCGGATCTCCGCCTTGACGGGCGGTGGTCCCGCCACCGTGTCCCGGACCTCGATCCGGCCGTCCGCGAGACGGCCGGTGAACGTGGTGTCCAGGTCCGTGATGTGGCAGCTCAGGGTGCGGTCGAGCGCGGCGGCGCTGCGCACCTCGCCGTCCGCGCGCGAGAGATTGTCCGAAAGTTTGTCGAGTGCGCTACGGCACTCCGTGATCGTGGCCATCGTGATCGACCGTACCCCAGGGCTTCGCGATAGCGTCGGGGCATGAGCGACGTGACGGATGGGACGCCGACCGCGGAGTCGGACGGGACGCCGGCCGCCGAGACGGATGTGCGTCCCGGGCCGGACGCGGAGGGTACGCCGGCCGGAGACGCGGAGGCGGCGTACGAGGCCGCCGCGCCCGCGCCCCTCGGCGTGGAGCGGGCCCCGACCGGGCGTCCCGCCGTGGACGCCCTCCTGGAGCGCCTTGCCGACGCGGACCACCTTCCGGCGGACGGACACCTGGAGGTGTACGAGGATGTACACCGTGGGCTGCGCTCCGAGCTGTCGTCGCTCGACGCCGTCCGCCCCGGACCGGCCCCCGGACCGTGAACGGTCCCGCCGAGCTCTCCGTACAACCAGTCGTAGAACCCCGTCGTAAGAACCCGTCGTACAACCAACAGGAGCTGAACCGAACGTGGCAGGAGTGGCACGCCGCCGTCTGGACGCCGAGCTTGTACGCCGCAAGCTCGCCCGCTCGCGCGAGCACGCCAGCCAGCTGATCGCCGCCGGAAGGGTGAGCGTCGGCAAGACGGTCGCGACCAAGCCGGCCACCCAGGTCGAGACGGCCGCGGCCATCGTCGTGGCCCAGGACGACGCCGACCCCGACTACGTCTCGCGCGGCGGCCACAAGCTCGCCGGTGCCTTCGCCGCGTTCGTACCGCAGGGGCTGAAGGTCGAGGGCCGGCGGGCGCTGGACGCGGGCGCGTCGACCGGCGGCTTCACCGACGTCCTGCTCCGCGCCGGCGCCGCGCATGTCGTCGCCGTCGACGTCGGCTACGGCCAGCTCGCCTGGTCCCTGCAGAGCGACGACCGGGTCACCGTGAAGGACCGTACGAACGTCCGTGAGCTGACCCTCGAGGCCATCGACGGAAAGCCGGTCGACCTCGTCGTCGGCGACCTCTCCTTCATCCCGCTCGGCCTCGTGCTGCCCGCCCTCGCGCGCTGCACCGCCCCCGACGCGGACCTCGTGCTCATGGTCAAGCCGCAGTTCGAGGTGGGCAAGGAACGCCTCGGCACCGGCGGAGTCGTCCGTAGCCCCGAGCTCCGGGCGGACACCGTACGGAACGTGGCGCGCCAGGCCGCCGAGCTCGGGCTCGGGGTGCTGGGTGTGACGGCGAGCCCGCTGCCGGGGCCCTCCGGCAATGTCGAGTACTTTCTGTGGCTGCGGGCAGGGGCGCCCGCGCTGGATCCGGCGGATGTCGACCGCGCCGTGGCGGAGGGACCTCGTTGAGCTCAACGACAGCAGCACAGCGCACCGTTTTCCTGCTCGCGCACACCGGCCGGCCGGCCGCCGTGCGCAGCGCCGAACTCGTCGTCCTCGGGCTGCTGCGCAGCGGGATCGGCGTCCGTGTCCTGGAGGCGGAGGCGGCCGACCTGCCGCTGCCGCCTTCCGTGGAGATGGTGCCGGAGGCCTGTACCGACGCCCTCGAGGGCTGTGAGCTGCTCGTCGTCCTCGGCGGTGACGGGACGCTGCTGCGCGGCTCGGAGCTCTCCCGGGCGTCCGGTGTGCCGATGCTCGGCGTCAACCTGGGCCGGGTGGGCTTCCTCGCGGAGGCCGAGCGCGACGACCTCGACAAGGTCGTCGACCGGGTCGTCACGCGCGCGTACGAGGTCGAGGAGCGGATGACCCTCGACGTCGTCGTGTACGAGAACGGCGACGTACTGCACCGGGACTGGGCGCTGAACGAGGCCGCCGTGCAGAAGGTCTCCCCGGAACGGATGCTGGAGGTCGTGATAGCGATCGACGGCCGGCCGGTCACCGGATTCGGCTGCGACGGCGTGATCTGCGCGACCCCGACGGGCTCCACGGCCTACGCCTTCTCGGCCGGTGGACCGGTGATCTGGCCGGAGGTCGAGGCGCTGCTGATGGTCCCGATCGGGGCGCACGCGCTGTTCGCGAAGCCGCTGGTGACGACGCCGGAGTCGGTGCTCACGGTGGAGGTCGAGCCGCACACCCCGCACGGCGTGCTGTGGTGCGACGGCCGGCGGACAGTCGAACTCCCTTCGGGAGCACGAGTGGAGGTGCGGCGCGGGGAGGTTCCCGTACGGCTGGCCCGGCTGCACCACGCCTCGTTCACGGACCGTCTCGTGGCGAAGTTCGCCCTGCCGGTGTCGGGGTGGCGCGGCGCCCCGCACTGAGGCGCCGGAGCGGCCCCGACTCCCCACCCCCACGGGTGACAACCGCATCCCCGACCTGCGTGTTCGTACCGTTCGGGCAGGGGCCGTCGCACAGCCGGGCCTCGACCTCGTAAGGTCTTCCCCGTGTTGGAGGAGATGCGGATACGGTCGCTCGGGGTCATCGACGACGCTGTTGTCGAGCTGTCGCCCGGTTTCACCGCGGTGACGGGTGAGACCGGTGCGGGCAAGACCATGGTCGTCACGAGCCTGGGGCTGCTGCTCGGCGGGCGCGCCGACCCCGCCCTGGTGCGGATCGGCGCGGGCTCGGCCGTCGTCGAGGGGCGGATCACGCTGCCCGAGGGCGCGGCAGCCGCCGCACGGGCGGCGGAGGCGGGCGCCGAGCTCGACGACGGCGCGCTGCTCGTCAGCCGGACGGTCTCGGCCGAGGGGCGTTCGCGCGCCCATCTCGGCGGGCGCTCCGTGCCTGTCGGCCTGCTCGCCGAGCTCGCCGACGAACTCGTCGCCGTCCACGGCCAGACCGACCAGCAGGGCCTGCTCAAGCCGGCCCGCCAGCGCGGCGCCCTGGACCGGTACGCGGGCGACGCCGTCGCCGTACCGCTGGCCGCGTACGGGGAGGCGTACCGGCGGCTGAGGGCCGTCGTCGTCGAGCTGGACGAGATCACCACGCGTGCGCGGGAACGGGCCCAGGAGGCCGATCTGCTGCGCTTCGGACTCGGCGAGATCGAGGCCGTCGAGCCGCTGGCCGGGGAGGACGTCGAGCTGGCCGCGGAGGCGGAGCGGCTCGGCCACGCGGAGGCCCTGGCGTCCGCCGCAGCCCTGGCGCACGGGGCGCTCGCCGGACAGCCCGAGGACCCGGAGGCCGTCGACGCGACGACCCTGGTCGCGGGCGCGGGGCGGGCCCTGGAGGCCGTAAGGTCGCACGACCCGGCGCTCGCCGCGCTGGCGGACCGGATGGGGGAGATCTCCATCCTGCTCGCCGACGTGGCCGGGGAGCTGGCCGGGTACGCCGACAACCTGGACGCCGACCCGCGCCGGCTCGCGGCCGTCGAGGAGCGGCGCGCGGCGCTGACCCAGCTCACCCGCAAGTACGGCGCGGACGTCGCCGCCGTGCTGGCCTGGGCGCAGGAGAGCGCGGCCCGACTCACCGAGCTGGAGGGCGACGACGACAGGGTCGGCGAGCTGACGGCCGAGCGGGACAGGCTGCGGACCGAACTGTCGGTGCTCGCACAGGCGCTCACGGACGCCCGTACGGAGGCGGCGGCGCGCTTCGCCGACGCCGTCACCGCCGAACTGGCCTCGCTGGCCATGCCCCACGCGCGCGTGTCCTTCGACATCCGGCAGACGGAGTCCGTCGACGAGGCTTCGGGCGTCGAGGTCGGCGGGCGAACCGTGGCCTACGGGCCGTCCGGCGCCGACGAGGTCGAGCTGCTGCTCGCCCCGCACCCGGGCGCGCCGCCGCGGCCGATCGCGAAGGGCGCGTCCGGTGGTGAGCTGTCCCGGGTGATGCTGGCCGTCGAGGTCGTCTTCGCGGGTACGGACCCGGTGCCGACGTATCTCTTCGACGAGGTCGACGCAGGCGTCGGCGGCAAGGCTGCCGTGGAGATCGGCCGCCGCCTCGCCAAGCTCGCCAAGTCCGCGCAGGTCGTGGTCGTCACGCACCTGCCGCAGGTCGCGGCGTTCGCCGACCGCCAGCTGCTGGTGGAGAAGACCAACGACGGGTCCGTGACCCGGTCCGGTGTCACCGTCCTGGAGGGCGAGGACCGGGTCCGTGAGCTCTCGCGGATGCTGGCCGGCCAGGAGGACTCGGAGACGGCCAGGGCGCACGCCGAGGAACTGCTGGCGACGGCGCGGGCGGACGGCTGACGGGTCGGGGGCGGTCGCCGCACCGTGCGGGGCCGCTGCCGCCCGAGGCGTGGTCGCGGCTGTCGTGGAGCACCGGGCCCGGGTCGTCCGGGTCGCTTGCCCCCGTCGGCGGTGAGCCGTCCCGGCGGGGCCGTGTCCGGAGGAACCGGGCGGACGCGGACCGGGTGGGGTTTCCCCCGGCGCGGGGGCTCGTCGACCGCGCGCCTAGGCTGGGCCCATGATCGGGAAGCTGGGCAGGATCGGGACCTTCGCGGTGGCGGCGGGCGTGAGCCGGGCCGTCCATGCCGGGCTCCGGCGTCGGGACGACGAGCGGTGGCGGCGGGAGAACCACGCCGGCCGGAGCGTCGATCTGTACGCGGGTCCCGCGACCGCCGTCGGGACCGCGCTGGCCGTGGCGAACGCGGCGAGCGGGGGGTCCGCCCGGTCGGCGGCCGGGGGAGGACCGGCGGCCCTCGCCGTCCTCGCCGCCGGAGCCTGCGGGGCGTACGACGATGTGAAGGGCGACCACCGCAGGGGCTTCCGGGCGCACCTCGAGGCCCTGCGGCACGGTGAGGTCACCAGCGGCGCCGTGAAACTGCTCGGGATCGGCGGGGCCGGGCTCGTGGCCGGGTCGCTGTTGAAGGAGCGTCCGGTCGACAAGGTCCTGGCGGGTGTGGTGATCGCGGGCACCGCGCACCTCGTCAACCTCGTGGACGTGGCCCCGGGGCGTGCCGCGTTGACGGTTCTGGGGCTCGGCGTGCCCGGACTCCTGCGCGGATCGCTCGCCGCCGCGCCGATGGGCGCCGCGGCCGCCGTCCTCACCGACGACCTCGGCGAGCGCACCATGCTCGGTGACACGGGCGCGCACGCGCTCGGCGCGGCCGTCGGCAGCGCGATCGCCGCCGGGAACGGGCGGTTCGGACTCGCCGTCCACGCGGCGGGGCTCATAGCGGCGGCGGCGTGCGGAGAGAGGCTCAGTGACCTCGTGCGCTCACCCATGTGAGTGATACCGCCCGGCGAGTTGAGGGCTCGGACACGGGAACGACGCGGCTTCGGTGCCGGAACGTGCGTACGGGCTGGCATCCTTGGGCGCGTGACACAGCTCCGTACGGTCCAAGTGCTGGGCGGCGGCAGCGCGGGCAGCAGCGCTCACGTCAGATCACTTGCCTCGGGGCTGGTGGCGAGGGGCGTGCGGGTGACCGTGTGCGCCCCGGCCGAACTCGACCGCGCCTACGACTTCATCGGCGCCGGCGCACACTTCGTGCCCGTCCCGCGCCGCAACGACCCCGCGACGGTCGCGGTGCTCCGCAACGCCTGCATCGGCGCCGACGTCGTGCACGCGCACGGGCTGCACGCCTCGGTGCGGGCGATGCTCGCCCTGTCGGGTGGGGTGCGGACGCCCTCGCTGGTGACGACCTGGCACACCCGTAGCCATGTGGACGGTGCGCGGGGCGGGCTGCTGCGTCTCCTTGAACGAAGGACCGCGCGGGCGGCCGCCGTCGTCCTCGGCACCTCCTCCGAACTCGTCGACCGCGCGCGGCGGCGCGGGGCGCGGGACGCCCGGCTCGCGCCGGTGACGGTGCCCGCGTCGCGTGCACCGGTCTGTCTGCACGACGGGAAGGCGCGGGCGGAACTGGGGGCGGTGGACCGGCCGTTGCTGATGGCCGTCGGCGCGCTGGTGCCCGAGCGGGGGTACGGGATGCTGCTGGACGCGGCGCGTGTGTGGCGGGATCTGGACCCGCAGCCGCTGCTCGTCATCGCGGGGGAGGGGCGCGAACGGGCGGCGATGCAGCGCCGGATCGAGACAGAGGGTCTGGCGGTCCGGCTGATCGGCAGTCGGGACGACGTGGCGGAGCTGCTGGCCGCGGCGGACGTGGCGGTCCTGCCGTCGCGTTGGGAGGCCCGCTCCCCGCTGGCGCAGGAGGCGCTGCGGCTCGGTGTGCCGCTGGTCGCGACGGCCGTGGGAGGAGTGCCCGAACTGGTCGGGGACGCGGCGGAGTTGGTGCCGTGGGGGGATGCGGCGGCGCTGGCGGAAGCGGTGCGGGTGCTGTTGTCGGATGTGGACCGGCGGATGGACCTGGCGGCCGCGGGGCGGGTGCAGGCGGGCACATGGCCGACGGAGGACGAGACGATCGCGCACGTCCTGAGCGTGTACGACGAGCTGTCGGACCGCCGCTGACGGCGGCCCGACGACCGCGGCGCCCTACGGTGTGTGGCGCCTCGCCCGGAGCGCCAGCGACAGGGCCAGGACCGTCTGCGGGTCGTCCAGGTCCGTGCCGAGGAGCTCGGAGATCCGGGCCAGGCGGTTGTAGAGGGTCTGGCGGTTCAGATGGAGTTCGCGGGCCGTCTCCGCCTTGCGGCCCGCGTGGGCCAGATAGGTCTCCAGGGTCGGGAGCAGCGGCGGGCGCGAGGTCCGGTCGTGCTCCCGCAGCGGCCCGATGGCACGGTCCACGAAGGCAGCCAGGTCCGGGTGTTCCCGCAGGCGCCACAGCAACAGGTCGATGTCCAGACGTCGGGCGTCGTACCAGGGCCGGTCCGAGAGGCCCTGCGCCGCCGTCGCCGTCTCGCCCGCGTGCCGCAGGGACGCCGACGCCGCGGCCCAGCCGCCCGCGATGCCCACCACGACCACCGGAGCGTGCGCCCCGGCCCTTTCGAGACCGGCCCGCTCCACGCCCGCCCGCAGCGCCGCCGCGACCCGGTCCGCCACCGCCGTACGCTCCGACTCCGAGCGCAGGCCCAGGAGCAGCGGCACACGCCCCTCCACCGGGCGTACGCCGAGGAGCACCGGAACTCCCACCGACGACAGCTCCTCCAGGACCGCCCTCGCCAGCAGCGCCCAGTTCCCCGAGGGGGAGAGCTCGGAGGCGAGCCGCATGACCACGGGCAGCAGCGGACCGTCTCCCGGGCGGAAGCCCAGCACCCGCGCCTGCGCCGGCGCGTCCTCCGCCGTGATCCGCCCCTCCGCCAGGTCCGTCAGGAAGTCGCCGCGCCCCCGGGCCGCCAGCTCCTCCTCCTGCCGGGCCTGCATCAGCACGACCGCCAGAATCCCCGCCGCCCGCTCCGCCGCCATCCGGTGCACGGGGGACAGCGGTCCGGAGACCGCGAGCAGGACCAGGCGGGCCCGGACCGAGCCGGTGCCCGGTCCACCCCCGGGCACGTCCACCAGGACCGCGCCCGTCGGCGGACCCGACTCCCGCGCCGCCCGCTGGCCGCGCAGACCGTCCCACACCTGGAGCGGGTCCGCCGGGCCGGACTCCGTGCCCGCCGCGTAGAGCAGTTGCCCGTCCGCCGTCTCGAGGAAGACCGGGTTCGTGGTGAAGTCGGCCAGGATCCGCAGGACCTGTGGCACCCCGCCCCCGCCGAGCAGCGCCTCGGTGCACTGCCGGTGCACCTCCTCCGCCTGGCGGAGGAGCGCGTAGTGGCCGTTGACGATCTCGGTGTGGATCTCCTCCGTGACGGCCACGAAGGGCACTTCACGGTGCAGTTGCACCAGCGGAAGGCCGGCGGAACGCGCCGTCTCCACGATCGTCGCCGGCAGGCGCGAGAAGCGCGGGCCGAGCTCCACCACCAGCGCCGCGATGCCCCGCTCGGCGAGCCGCCGTACGAACGCCCGCTGCTCCGCCGGGCGGGTGCCGAGGCCCAGACCGGTGGTCAGCAGCAGCTCGCCGCCCTTGAGCAGGGACGCGATGTTCGGGACCTCGCCCGCGTGCACCCAGCGCACCGTACGGTGCAGCCGGTCCGCGCAGGCGACGACCTCCGGGAGCCCGCTGCGGAGCCCGGGCAGCTCCAGCGCCCGCTGCACGGTGATCCCGCCCTGATTCTCCATGGAGCCGGACGCTACCTCCGGACATGTTCCGGCGGCATCATCCGACGGTCACGGGACCAGACAGATCGTCCATCTCGTCGACAACTCGTCGCCCCAACAGGTCAATTGTGCGACCGCATGTCGATTGTGGCGTACGTCACCCCGGAGGATGCTCTCCCGCCATGGCAGAGAACTCCACTCGTGGCTCCACTCCAGGCTCCGCACCCGAGGTGCACCGCCTCAAGGCGAACTCGGTCGGCCTCGTCGGCGTCGTCTTCATGGCCGTCGCCACCGCCGCCCCGATCACGGCGATGACCGGCAACCTCCCCATCGCCGTCGGCTTCGGCAACGGCACCGGCGCCCCCGCCGGCTATCTCTTCGCGACGCTCGTCCTGACCGTCTTCTCGGTCGGCTATGTCGCCATGGCCAAGCGGATCACCGCCGCCGGCGCCTTCTACGGCTACATCTCGCACGGTCTCGGACGGATCGCCGGCATGGCCTCCGGAATGCTCGCCGTCCTCGCCTACATCGTCTTCGAGGCGTCGATCGTCGGTGTGTTCGCCTACTTCACCAAGACGACGGTGGCCGATCAGCTCGGTGTGGACCTGCCGTGGATCGTGTACGCGGCCGCGATGCTCGCGGTCACCGCCGTCCTCGCGTACTTCGACATCAACCTCACCGCCAAGGCGCTCGGCGTGATGCTGATCGCGGAGATCGCCGTCCTCTTCGCGGTCGCCACCGCCGTGCTGATCTCCGGGGGCGGCCCCGACGGCATCCCCGTCGAGCCGATCAACCCCAAGAACGCCTTCACCGGCGCGTCCGCCGGGCTCGGTCTCTTCTTCGCCTTCTGGTCCTGGGTCGGCTTCGAGTCGACCGCGATGTACGGCGAGGAGTCCCGCGACCCCAAGCGCGTCATCCCCCGCGCCACCCTCATCTCCGTCGTCGGGGTCGGCCTCTTCTACATCTACGTCTCCTGGATGACGATCGCGGGCAACGGCCTCTCCGGCTCCGTGAAGCTGTCCTCCTCCGCCACGCCGCTCGACCTCTTCTTCGCCCCCACCCAGTCCTTCATCGGCGCCTGGGCCGTCGACGCCTTCCAGTGGCTGCTGCTCACCGGCTCCTTCGCCTGCGGCATGGCCTTCCACCAGTGCGCCTCCCGCTATCTCTACGCCATCGGCCGCGAGGGCTTCCTCCACCCGGCCCTCGGCCGTACGCATGCCAAGCACGGCTCTCCGTACATCGCCTCCTATGTCCAGAGCGCCATCGCGGTCGTGCTCGTCGGGGGCTTCTGGCTCGCCGGTCAGGATCCGTACATCCATCTCTACACACTGCTCGCGATCCTCGGCACGATGGCGATCCTCATCGTCCAGACGCTCTGCTCCTTCGCCGTCATCGGGTACTTCCGCAAGAACCACCCCGAGGACCGGCACTGGTTCAAGACGTTCACCGCGCCCCTGCTCGGCGGCATCGGGATGATCGCCGTGGTCGTACTGCTGATCATGAACATGGAGACCGCGGCGGGGCTCGCCGCCGACTCCCTGCTCTTCAAGGCGATCCCGTGGATCGTCGGAGCCGTCTTCTTCGGCGGCCTCGGTCTCGGCCTCCACCTCAGGGCCCGGCAGCCCGAGCGGTACGAGATCATCGGCCGGATCGTCCTGGAGGACGCGACCGAGCGCGGTGACGACGAGCAGCACGCCCCAGCCCCCGCCGCCGTACCGCAGAGCTGACCCGTTCCCTCACCTCTCCAGGAGCGCCTCATGGCACGCACCAACCCGATGCACCTCCTGAACCGCCTCGCCGCCGAGCACGCCGACGCCCGACGGCTGAGCCTGCCCGTCGACGAGCTGAGAGGGATGAAGTCCGACAGGCTCGGACGGCGCTCCCTCCTGAAGTACGCCGCCGCGGCCGGGATCGCCGTCTCCGCGGGCACGGCCGTCGCCCGGCCCGCGGTGGCGCGGGCCGTGACCCCCGCCCGCGTCGCGGTCGTCGGGGCCGGCATCTCCGGCCTCACCGCCGCACTCACCCTCCAGGACGCGGGCCTGAGTCCGACGCTCTACGAGGCAGACCCCTCGCGCGTCGGCGGCCGTATATGGACCCAGCGGAGCCACTGGGCATACGGCCAGACGTCCGAGATCGGCGGCGAGCTGATCGACACCAGCCACAAGAAGATCCTCGAACTGTGCCGCCGCTTCGACCTGCCGACGGAGGACTTCCTCGGTGGCGGACCCAACGGAGCCGAGGAAGTCCTCTGGTTCGACGGTGCGTACTATCCGCGCCACCAGGCCGACGAGGACTTCAACGCCGTCTACCAGTCGCTGCGCCGCGACCTCTCCGAGGCGGGGGAGGTCTTCTGGAACCGGACGACGCCGACCGGTACCGCACTCGACAACATGTCGATATACGAGTGGATCGAGTCCCGGGTCCCCGGCGGGCACTCCTCGCCGCTCGGCCGCTTCATCGACGTCGCCTACAACGTCGAATACGGCGCCGACACCACCGAACAGTCCTCGCTCGCGCTCGTCCTGCTGATGGGGTACCAGACCAATCCCGGCAACTTCAACATCTGGGGTCTGTCCAACGAGCGCTACCACGTCACCGGAGGCAACGACCGACTCCCGAACGCGATCGCGGGCGCCCTCGCCCCCGGCACCCTGCGCCGGGGCTGGTCCCTGACCGCCGTGCGAGCCAACGCGGACGGCACGCAGACCCTGACCTTCAGCGAGGCAGGCGCCACCCGCACCGTCACCGCCGACCACACCGTGCTGTGCCTGCCGCTGCCGATCCTCAAGCAGCTCGACCTCACGAGGGCCGGGTTCGACCCGCTAATGAAGAGCCTGCTGCGGGATGCCCGGATGGGCCATTGCACCAAGCTCAACATGCAGTTCGGCACCCGCCCGTGGCGTGGCACGGGCGCCTGGCCCGGCGTCTCGGCCGGTGACTGCTTCACCGACACCGAGGTCCAGCAGACCTGGGACACCACCAAGATCCAGGGCGGCACGGGAGGCATCCTCATCCAGTACGGCGGCGGCAGCCTCGCCGAGTCACTGACGCCGGCGGGGCCGTTCTCCACCGAGTCCGACCCGTACGTACGGAGTCTCGTGACCCGGTACCTGAGCGGCATCGACGACTTCTTCCCGGGTACCTCACAGGCGTACACCGGCCGCGCGCAGCTATCCGCCTGGCACCGCAACCCGCACGCGCTGGGCGCGTACTCCTGCTGGCCGGTCGGCTATCTGCACCGGTACGCCGGGTACGAGGGCACCGCCCAGGGCAATGTCCACATCGGCGGCGAGCACTGCAGCTACGACTTCCAGGGCTTCATGGAGGGCGGCGCCACCGAGGGCGAGCGGGCCGCGAAGGAGGTGATCGCCGCTCTGAGGTGAGTCAGCCGGCCGGTGTGATGTTGTGGTTGAAGCGGAAGACGTTGTCGGGGTCGTACGTGGCCTTGACCGCGGCGAGCCGCCGGTAGTTCTCGGCGCCGAAGCCCGAGACGACCCGCTCCTCGCCCTCGGAGCCGATGAAGTTGAGGTACACGGCTCCGGTCGACCACGGCTCCGCGTCGGCCCGCACGTCCCGAACCCACTGCCTCGCCCGCTCGTCCTGGGCCGGGTCCTCCCAGGTCGCGAACGGGTGGACCACCCAGGGCGCGGTGCGCCACGGGATCGGATAGTCGGCCGGCCCGGCCGCGATCGCGCCACCCAGCATGAAGAGCACGTGCTGGGTGGCCGTGGGCATGGGGATCTTCTGCGCGCGCTCGCAGAAGAGGTCCACGGCCGCGTCGGGGAACTCGCTCAGATACTCCGCCGACCAGTAGTTCCGCAGCCCCGGCGGGTCGTCGAGCATGCACTGCAGATCCGCGTACCCGATGTCCGTGACGACCTCGATCACCGGCTTCAGCGCGAACAGCGGTGCGCAGAGCTCGCGGACCTCGGCGACCGGACCGGTGTACGTCAACAGCGTGCCGCAGAGCAGCTCGCCGACGAGATGCTCGGGGACGAACGGCTCGGGGGGCGCGGGGAGGTAGATGACCCCGCCGCCCGCCTCGTCCGGGGCGGATGCCGCCAGATCGCGGAAGGTTCGGATCACCTCGGGCGCCGACTCCGGCATGAAGAACAGCATCGCGATGCTCATCTCCGGCAGCTCGTGCAGCCGCAGGGTGAGCGAGGTCGCCACGCCGAAGTTCCCGCCGCCGCCGTGCAGCGCCCAGAACAGCTCCGGGTTCTCCCCCGCGTCCGTGTGCACATGCTTGCCCTCGGCGGTGATCAGCTCGGCGGCGAGGAGGTTGTCGCAGGCCAGCCCGAACTTCCGCTCCAGCCACCCCGATCCGCCGCCCAGCGTGAAGCCGCCGACCCCGGTCGTCGACACCCGCCCACCGGTGGTGGCGAGATGGAAGGGCTGGCACGCGTGGTCCAGATGGCTCATGGTCGCGCCGCCCTCGACGCGTACCGTCATGTGCTCGGGGTCGGCGACGACCGCGTGCATCCGGCGCAGGTCGATCACGAGACCGTCGTCGACGACGGAGCTCCCGGCGACGCTGTGCCCGCCGCCGCGCACCGCGATCGGCAGCTCGGTCTCCCGGCCGAAGAGGACCGCGTTGGAGACGTCCTCCGCCGTCTCGCACTGGGCGATGACCGCCGGACGCCGGTCGATCATGCCGTTGTGGATGGTCCGGGCCGTGTCGTAGCCCGGATCGCCGGGGACGTACACCTCACCGGCCAGATCCTCGCGGAGTCCGGTCAGGGCGCTGTCCGGGACGGTGTGCTGGGGAGCCATGGGGAAGCCCCCCTTTCCTCGGGGGGACAGGACCCTTTCAGCGTATTCCGGGGCGCCCCTTCCCGCGCCTCAGCCGCCGTACGCGCCGCTCGCCGTCAGTCGCAGCGCCGTGTCGATCAGCGGAACGTGGCTGAACGCCTGCGGGAAGTTGCCCACCTGCCGCTGCAGCCGCGGGTCCCACTCCTCCGCGAGGAGACCCAGGTCGTTGCGGAGCGCCAGCAGCCGCTCGAAGAGCTTGCGGGCCTCGTCCACGCGCCCGATCATCGCCAGGTCGTCGGCGAGCCAGAACGAGCAGGCGAGGAAGGCGCCCTCGTCGCCCTCCAGGCCGTCCACACCGGCCTCCTCACCGGCGGTCGGGTAGCGCAGCACGAAGCCGTCCTCCGTGGACAGCTCCCGCTGGATCGCCTCGATCGTGCCGATGACCCGCTTGTCGTCCGGCGGCAGGAAGCCCATCTGCGGAATCAGCAGCAGCGAGGCGTCCAGCTCCTTGGAGCCGTACGACTGCGTGAAGGTGTTCCGCTCCTTGTCGTAGCCCTTCTCGCAGACGTCCCGGTGGATGTCGTCGCGCAGCTCGCGCCAGCGCTCCAGCGGGCCGTCGGCGTCCCCGGACTCGATGAGCTTGATCGTGCGGTCGACCGCCACCCAGGCCATGACCTTGGAGTGCACGAAGTGCCGGCGCGGACCGCGGACCTCCCAGATGCCCTCGTCGGGCTGGTTCCAGTGCGTCTCCAGGTAGCGGATGAGCTTCAGCTGGAGCAGCGAGGCGTAGTCGTTGCGGGACAGACCCGTCATGTGCGCCAGGTGCAGGGCCTCGGTGACCTCGCCGTACACGTCCAGCTGGAGCTGGTTGGCGGCCCCGTTGCCCACCCGGACCGGGCCCGAGTTCTCGTACCCGGGCAGCCAGTCCAGCTCGGCCTCGCCGAGCTCGCGCTCTCCGGCGATCCCGTACATGATCTGCAGGTTCTCCGGGTCACCGGCGACCGCGCGGAGCAGCCAGTCCCGCCAGGCACGGGCCTCCTCGCGGTAGCCGGTGCGCAGCATCGAGGAGAGGGTGATCGCCGCGTCGCGCAGCCAGGTGTAGCGGTAGTCCCAGTTCCGTACGCCGCCGATCTCCTCTGGCAGCGAGGTCGTCGGCGCCGCGACGATGCCGCCCGTCGGCGCGTACGTCAGCGCCTTCAGCGTGATGAGGGAGCGTACGACGGCCTCCCGGTACGGGCCGTGGTACGTGCAGTGATCGACCCACTCCCGCCAGAAGTCGACGGTGGCCTCCAGCGAACCCTCCGGGTCCGGCAGGGCGGGCGGCTCCTTGTGCGAGGGCTGCCAGCTGATCGTGAAGGTGACACGGTCGCCCGGGGTGACGGTGAAGTCCGAGTACGTCGTCAGGTCCTTGCCGTGCGTCTCGGCGTCCATGTCGAGCCACACCGAGTCGGGACCCGCGACGGCGACCGTGCGGTCCCCGACCTTGTGGACCCAGGGCACCACGCGGCCGTAGCTGAACCGCATCCGCAGCGCCGAGCGCATCTGGACCCGGCCGGAGACGCCCTCCACGATCCGGATCAGCTGCGGCGCGCCGTCGCGCGGGGGCATGAAATCGGTCACCCGGACCGTGCCGCGCGGGGTGTCCCACTCGGATTCCAGGATGAGGGAGTCGCCCCGGTAGCGGCGGCGGTCGGCGGGCGCCGGGGCGGCGCCGTTCGGCACGGCGGGACCGACCCGCCAGAACCCGTGTTCCTCCGTCCCGAGGAGCCCCGCGAAGACGGCATGGGAGTCGAAGCGGGGGAGGCACAGCCAGTCGACACTGCCGTCCCGGCAGACGAGGGCGGCGGTCTGCATGTCCCCGATGAGTGCGTAATCCTCGATGCGCCCGGCCACGTGCTTTCTCCAGTCGAACGGCCACGTTCGCCCCGCAGGGCGCTTGCTACAGATCAGCGGTCAACTGATGTTGACGATCGGCGGCGAGTGTCCGAGCAGGATACGACGCGGAGCAGCGCTTACTTGTAACGCCATTGCGCCGATCGGGTGAGCACGGCTTGACGCCGCGACCACCTCGGTGCGGCCGTGTGACGGAGGCAGGTCGCCGTCCGTGTGCACCCGACTGCCCCGTGTGGCCGGAAGCGGTCTCCCGTTGTCGCTGATACCCTGGTACCCCGTGGACCGGTGGGAAACGGCGACAGCCGAGCCCCCGCAACCGCAGCGACGGCACCCCCCGATTCTTCCGGAGGGCACGCCGGAACGCACCTCCAGAACGCGACCACGGGAGCCCCCTCTTGGCGATGCCGCCCAAAACCACGACGACCAAGCACATCTTCGTCACCGGGGGTGTCGCCTCCTCCCTCGGCAAGGGCCTGACCGCCTCCAGCCTGGGTGCGCTCCTCAAGGCGCGGGGCCTGCGGGTCACGATGCAGAAGCTCGACCCGTACCTGAACGTCGACCCCGGCACGATGAACCCGTTCCAGCACGGCGAGGTGTTCGTCACCAACGACGGCGCCGAGACCGACCTGGACATCGGCCACTACGAGCGCTTCCTCGACGTCGACCTCGACGGCTCGGCCAACGTCACCACCGGCCAGGTCTACTCGCAGGTCATCGCCAAGGAGCGGCGCGGCGAGTACCTCGGCGACACCGTCCAGGTCATCCCGCACATCACCAACGAGATCAAGTCCCGGATCCGCCGCATGGCGACCGACGACGTCGATGTCGTCATCACCGAGGTCGGCGGCACGGTCGGCGACATCGAGTCGCTGCCGTTCCTGGAGACCGTCCGTCAGGTCCGCCACGAGGTCGGCCGCGACAACGTCTTCGTCGTGCACATCTCGCTGCTGCCCTACATCGGCCCCTCCGGCGAGCTGAAGACCAAGCCGACCCAGCACTCCGTCGCCGCGCTGCGCAACATCGGTATCCAGCCGGACGCCATCGTGCTGCGCGCCGACCGTGAGGTCCCCACCGCCATCAAGCGCAAGATCTCGCTGATGTGCGACGTGGACGAGGCCGCCGTCGTCGCCGCCATCGACGCCAAGTCGATCTACGACATCCCCAAGGTGCTGCACACCGAGGGCCTGGACGCCTACGTCGTGCGCAAGCTCGACCTGCCGTTCCGTGACGTGGACTGGTCCACCTGGGACGACCTGCTGGACCGCGTCCACAACCCGGAGCACGAGGTCACCGTCGCGCTCGTCGGCAAGTACATCGACCTGCCCGACGCGTACCTCTCGATCACCGAGGCCATGCGCGCCGGCGGCTTCGCCAACAAGGCCCGGGTCAAGGTCAAGTGGGTCACCTCCGACGACTGCAAGACCCCGGCCGGCGCCGCGAAGCAGCTCGGTGACGTCGACGCGATCCTGATCCCCGGCGGCTTCGGCGACCGCGGTGTCAACGGCAAGATCGGCGCGATCCAGTACGCCCGTGAGAACAAGGTGCCGCTGCTCGGCATCTGCCTGGGCCTGCAGTGCATCGTGATCGAGGCCGCCCGGAACCTGGCCGACATCCCCGAGGCCAACTCCACCGAGTTCGACGCCGCCACCGCGCACCCCGTCGTCTCCACGATGGAGGAGCAGCTCGCGTACGTCGAGGGCGCCGGCGACCTGGGCGGAACGATGCGCCTGGGCCTCTACCCGGCGAAGCTCGCCGAGGGTTCGATCGTCCGCGAGGTCTACGCCGACCAGCCGTACGTCGAGGAGCGCCACCGCCACCGCTACGAGGTGAACAACGCCTACCGCGCGGAGCTGGAGAAGAAGGCCGGCCTCGTCTTCTCGGGCACCTCCCCGGACAACAAGCTCGTCGAGTACGTCGAGTACCCGCGCGAGGTGCACCCGTACCTGGTCGCGACCCAGGCCCACCCGGAGCTGCGCTCGCGTCCGACCCGTCCGCACCCGCTCTTCGCCGGCCTGGTCAAGGCCGCCGTGGAGCGCAAGACGGGCAAGTAGTACAAGGCGTTAACGTTGCCGGGGTACGGATCCTGACGGGATCCGTACCCCGGCTTTCGTATGTGGTTCGTGTGTGGGAGGACGCAGATGGAGTTGCAGGACACCCCGGAGGAGTGGCAGGTCGTCGCGACGACGACCCCGTTCCAGGGAGCGAAGACGAGTGTCCGTACGGACGACGTGGTCATGCCCGACGGCACGGTCGCGCGCCGCGACTACCAGGTCCACCCCGGCTCGGTGGCGGTCCTCGCCCTCGACGAGCAGGACCGGGTGCTGCTCCTGAAGCAGTACCGGCACCCCGTACGCCAGAAGCTGTGGGAGATCCCCGCCGGGCTCCTCGACGTGCCGGGGGAGAACCCGCTGCACGCCGCGCAGCGGGAGTTGTACGAGGAGGCGCACGTCAAGGCCGAGGACTGGCGGGTCCTGGCCGACGTCTACACCACGCCCGGCGGCTGCGACGAGGCGGTACGCATCTTCCTGGCGCGGCACCTGTCCGAGGCTGAGGGCGAACGCTTCGAGGTCTCGGACGAGGAGGCCGACATGGAGGTGGCCCGGGTCCCGCTGGCGGACCTCGCACGAGGCGTACTGGCGGGGGAGCTGCACAACAACTGCCTGGTGGTCGGCGTCCTTTCGCTGACCGCGGCCCGCGCGGCCGAGGGCCTCGACGCGCTGCGCCCGGCGGACGCGCCCTGGCCGGCCCGGCCGTTCGAGGCGTAGGGGCCAGCCCCCGTTGTGCCCACCCTCCCCCCGGACTTCGTCCGGGGGGACTCCCGGCCCTGCGGAACGACGGCCCACAACGGGGGTGCCGGTCTGAAAATCTGCTGATCCGATCGGGGGATCTGTCCGCCCTGCTCCGCCGGGACGGCACCCCGCCCTGAACTACGCTCGGGATCGCCCGTGCGGAGACCCCCCGCGGGATCGGCGTGCGCAGGTGGACGGGAGCGTGGCCCGTGACGGATCAGGTGGTGGCAGCGGGCGGGGTGCGGAACTTCTTCGGGCGGCAGCGGGAGTTGAAAGCCCTGCGCGCCGACATCGAACGGACCGGACTCGACACCCTCGCCGGCCACAAGGCCCCCCGCGCACGCGTCCTCCTGATCGCGGGCCGCCCCGGCTCCGGGCGGACCGCGCTCGCCGCGGAACTCGTCGCCGGACTCGCCGCGGCCTACCCCGACGGGGTGTTCCGCGCCCGGCTGACCGAACCCGGCGGCGACCCGGTCCCCACCGGGCGCGTCGCGCAGGGGCTGCTCCAGGACCTGGGCATCGACGAACCGCCCGGCGCCGCCGAGGACGAGCTCACCGAGCTGGTCCGCGAGGCCCTCGCCGAACGCCGTACCGTCCTCGTCCTCGACGACGCGGTCGACGCCGAGCAGGTCGATCCGCTGATCCCCGACAACCCCGACGCCCTCGTCGTCGCCGTGGCACGGGGACCGCTGACCGGGATCCCCGATGTCCGCCCGTGCACCCTCGGCGGTCTCGACCCCAAGTCCGCGATCGAGATGCTCACCACCTACACCGGATCCGTCAGGGTGACGGTGGACCCGCAGGCCGCCGAGACCCTCGCCGAGGAGTGCGGCGGCCAGCCCGCCGCCGTCGTCCTCGCCGGCGGCTGGCTCGCCGCCCGCCCCAAGGCTTCCGTCGCCGATCTGGCCAAACGGCTGCGTGCTCTCTCCGGCGACCCGCTCGCCCGCGCGTTCCAGCTGGTCCACGACACGCTGGCCCAGCCGGCCGCCCGGATACTGCGATTTCTCACCCTCGCACCCCTCGGGCGCGCCGACGCCCACACCGCCTCCGCCCTCGCCGGCTGCTCGGTCTCGGCGGCCGCGACCACGCTGGCCGACTTCGTCGGGCTGGGGCTCGTCACCGACTGCGGGGACGGCCAGTACGAGGTTCCGGGCCACCTCGCCCCCCTCCTGCGCACTCAGATGGAGGAGCGCGAACGGCCCGCCGAGGTGCAGCTAGCCCGGGCCCGGATGCTGGAGCGGACCGTACGGCTTCTCCAGTCCTGCCGGGCGGTCACCGAGCCCGAGGGCTCCTCCGCGCGCAAGAAGCTCGCCGGGCTGCCCCGCGCCCTGCGGTTCCCGACCGCGCCGGCCGCCGCCGAATGGCTGACCGGCCGACGGCCGGTGCTCCTGGCCTCCGCCCGCCTCGCCGTCGCCGACGGTGAGCTCGACACCCTGGCCCGCCGGCTGGTCGCCGCCCTGGTCAGGGCCGAGACGGCACACCGGGGCGCCGAGGCGGCCGCGCCCGTCCTGTACGGCCTGCACCGGCTCGTCCTGGACGTCTCCGAGCGGCGCGGACTGCACCGGGAGCGGGCCGCCGCACTGCTGAACCTCGCCGATCTGGACGCCAGGACCGGCCGTACCCGGGACGCCCTGGAGCGCTACCGGGCCGCCCTCGACGCCGGAAGGGCCGCGAACGATCCGTACGCGATCGGCCGGGCGATGGAATCCGTAGGCGGTTCCTACCAGGAACTGGGGGACTGGCAGCGGGCCGGGGACTGGTACGGCCGCGCGCTCGCCCAGCGTCTCGCCCGCGACGAGCGGGCCGACCAGGCCCGGCTGTACGGACGGCTCGGCACGGTGCAGACCTACGCGGGCCGCTACGGCGAGGCCCTGCGGAACTGGCGCGCCGCCGCGGCGGGGTACCGGCGGCTCGCCGATCTGCCCGGCTACGCGCGGGCGTTGAGCGAGGCCGCACGCGTCCAGGAGTACGCCGGCCGGCCCGAGGACTCCCTGCGGACCTGCGAGGAGGCGATCGACTGGGCCCGGCGTGCCCAGGACGTACGGCTCCAGGCCGCGCTGCAGCTCAGGCTGGCGGACACGCTCGACCGGCTCGGCGACCCCGCCGCGGCCAGGCTGCATCGGTCGGCGGCCGGGCGTCTGCTGGGGACGGATGAGGGAACGGGTGAGGGAACAGGAGCCTCCGCCTACGAAATCCGCAGTGCTTCCAACGAAGATTAATGCTTTGCAAGGCTAGACACGGGGAACTCCTTCATTAGACTGGGTGCGCCGCGATCGACCGCGGTCTGTCCTGGTGCGCGGTAGTGCATCCGGGTATGTATCGCAGTGCACCCCCGTTTCCCCTGATTCAAGGACCGTGATCGACGATGAAGGTCGGCATCCCCCGCGAGGTCAAGAACAACGAGTTCCGCGTGGCCATCACCCCCGCCGGTGTCCACGAGCTCGTCCGCAACGGCCACCAGGTCTTCGTCGAGCAGAACGCCGGTGTGGGTTCCTCGATCACGGACGAGGAGTACGTCTCCGCCGGCGCGCAGATCCTGCCGACCGCGGACGAGGTCTGGGCCACGGCCGACCTGCTGCTGAAGGTCAAGGAGCCCATCGCCGAGGAGTACCACCGCCTCCGCAAGGACCAGACCCTCTTCACCTACCTGCACCTCGCCGCCTCCAAGGAGTGCACGGACGCCCTCCTGGAGTCCGGCACCACCGCCATCGCGTACGAGACCGTCGAGACCGCCAACCGCGCGCTCCCGCTCCTCGCCCCGATGTCCGAGGTCGCGGGCCGCCTGGCCCCGCAGGTCGGCGCCTACCACCTGATGCGCTCGGTCGGCGGCCGCGGCGTGCTCCCCGGTGGCGTCCCCGGCACCCACGCCGGCGAGTGCGTCGTCATCGGCGGCGGCGTCTCCGGCTGGAACGCCACGCAGATCGCCGTCGGCATGGGCTTCCACGTGACCCTGCTCGACCGTGACATCAACAAGCTCCGTGAGGCCGACAAGATCTTCGGCACCAAGGTGAAGACGATCGTCTCCAACGCCTTCGAGCTGGAGAAGGCCGTCATCGAGGCCGACCTCGTCATCGGCGCCGTTCTCATCCCGGGCGCCAAGGCCCCGAAGCTGGTCACCAACGAGCTCGTCGCCAAGATGAAGCCCGGAAGTGTCCTTGTCGACATTGCGATCGACCAGGGCGGCTGCTTCGAGGACTCGCACCCGACCACCCACGCCGAGCCGACCTTCCAGGTCCACAACTCGGTCTTCTACTGCGTCGCCAACATGCCGGGCGCGGTGCCGAACACCTCCACGTACGCCCTGACCAACGCCACGCTGCCCTACATCGTGTCGCTGGCGAACAACGGCTGGGTCGAGGCGCTGCGCCGCGACGCCGCGCTCGCCCTGGGTCTCAACACCCATGACGGCAAGGTCGTTTACAAGGAGGTCGCCGAGGCGCACGGCCTCGACCACGTCGAGCTGGCCAGCCTCCTGGGCTGAGCTCCTTAGACGTCGCGTCAACCCGCGCCGTCAACCTCACACATCCGGCCACAACGTGTGCCAAGATCAACTCGCCTCTTACGTACCCCGAAAACCGTTGCCCTCACACCACACACCTCCTGATTGAAGGCTTCTCAC
>NZ_JBHJTL010000099.1:0-28688 GCF_042264065.1 Streptomyces sp. NPDC056222
CCGCCGACCGATTCCGCACAGGTTGCCCGCGGTCGCCCGCCCACGGTGCCCACGAGCGAACCCACCACCCCACCCGGCCGACAACGCCCCCGGCACAGGTTGCCCACGGTCGCCCGCACGTCATGTCGTCGTTACCGGCCATTCAGACGCGCTTGCGACGCTCACGCAATGAAGCCCGCCGTGCCTCCTCTCGCCAAGGGGCTCCCCAAAGGGAGACTTCCCTCGCCCACGGCCCGCTCCGACGCGCCCGACCACCCCTTCGCGCGGAAGAATGGGGCCATGAGCCAGCAGCCCGCCGAGGTCCCGGTCCAGTCCACCGCCAAGCCGTCCAAGCGGACGTCCAAGCAGGCGTCCGAGCAGACGCCTCCGCACAAAGGCGAGCCGACCACGCAGCCGTCCGTCGGATCCATAGCCGCGCACCGCCCCCACACGGTCAGCACCGGCCCCGCGACGGACCTCGAGCCCGATCTGGACGCCGATCTCGACGCGTACGAGGACACCGGCGCCGAGGGCGAACTCCCCCAGGGACGCTTCCTCGACCGCGAGCGCAGTTGGCTCGCGTTCAACGAAAGGGTCCTCGAACTGGCCGAGGATCCCACCACGCCCCTCCTCGAACGGGCTAATTTCCTCGCCATCTTCGCGTCGAACCTCGACGAGTTCTTCATGGTGCGCGTCGCCGGCCTCAAGCGCCGCATCGCCACCGGCGTCGCCACGCGCTCCGCCTCCGGGCTGCAGCCCCGCGAGGTGCTCGACCTGATCTGGACCCGCTCGCGAGAGCTCATGGCCCGGCACGCCGCCTGCTACCAGCAGGACGTCGCCCCGGCCCTCGCCGACGAGGGCATCCACCTGATCCGCTGGCCCGAGCTCACGGAGAAGGAGCAGGCGCGCCTCTTCACCCTGTTCCGGCAGCAGATCTTCCCGGTCCTCACCCCGCTGGCCGTGGACCCCGCGCACCCCTTCCCGTACATCTCCGGCCTGTCCCTGAACCTGGCCGTGGTCGTACGCAATCCGGTCAGCGGCCACCGGCACTTCGCCCGCGTCAAGGTGCCCCCGCTGCTCTCCCGCTTCCTGGAAGCCTCCCCGCAGCGCTACGTCCCGCTGGAGGACGTCATCGCGGCGCACCTGGAGGAGCTCTTCCCCGGCATGGAGGTGCTGGCCCACCACATGTTCCGGGTGACCCGGAACGAGGACCTGGAGGTCGAGGAGGACGACGCCGAGAACCTGCTCCAGGCCCTGGAGAAGGAGCTGCTGCGCCGCCGCTTCGGACCGCCGGTCCGCCTCGAGGTCGAGGAGTCGATCGACCCGTACGTCCTCGACCTGCTCGTCCGCGAGCTGAAGGTCTCCGACGCCGAGGTCTACCCGCTGCCCGGCCCGCTCGACCTCACCGGCCTCTTCGGCATCGCCGGGCTCGACCGGCCCGAGCTGAAGTACCCCAAGTTCATCGCCGGCACCCACCGGGACCTCGCCGAGGTCGAATCGGCCTCCGCGCCCGACATCTTCATGGCGCTGCGCGAGCGGGACGTGCTGCTGCACCACCCGTACGACTCCTTCTCCACCTCCGTCCAGGCCTTCCTGGAGCAGGCGGCCGCCGACCCGGACGTCCTCGCGATCAAGCAGACGCTGTACCGGACCTCCGGCAAGTCCCCCATCGTCGACGCACTGATCGACGCCGCCGAGAGCGGCAAGCAGGTCCTCGTCCTCGTCGAGATCAAGGCCCGCTTCGACGAGCAGGCCAACATCAAGTGGGCGCGCAAGCTGGAGGAGGCCGGCTGCCATGTCGTCTACGGCCTCGTCGGCCTGAAGACCCACTGCAAGCTGTCGCTCGTCGTCCGGCAGGAGGGCGAGGTACTGCGCCGCTACTCCCACGTCGGCACCGGCAACTACCACCCCAAGACGGCCCGGCTCTACGAGGACCTCGGCCTGCTCACCGCCGACCCGCAGGTCGGCGCCGACCTCTCCGACCTGTTCAACCGGCTCTCCGGCTACTCCCGCCGCGAGACCTACCGCCGGCTGCTCACCGCCCCGAAGTCCCTGCGCGACGGACTGGTCTCCCGGATCCACAAGGAGATCGCCCACCACCGCGCGGGCCGGCCCGCCTACGTCCGGATCAAGGTCAACTCGATGGTCGACGAGGCGATCATCGACGCCTGCTACCGGGCCTCGCAGGCGGGCGTCCCGGTCGACATCTGGGTCCGCGGCATCTGCGCGATCCGCCCCGGCGTCTCCGGCCTCTCCGAGAACATCCGGGTCCGCTCCATCCTCGGCCGCTTCCTGGAGCACTCCCGGATCTTCGCCTTCGGCAACGGCGGCGAGCCCGAGGTCTGGCTGGGCAGCGCCGACATGATGCACCGCAACCTGGACCGCCGCATCGAAGCCCTGGTCCGGGTCTCCGACCCGGCCCACCGGGCGGCCCTGACCCGGCTCCTGGAGACCGGGATGTCCGACACCACCTCTTCCTGGCACCTCGGCCCGGACGGGAACTGGACGCGGCACGCGACCGACCCGGAGGGCCAGCCGCTGCGGCACGTCCAGGAGATGCTCATCGACGCGCGGAGGCGCCGGCGTGCACAACCCTGACCACCATTCCGTCTCCACGGGCGTCACGGCGGGAGAGGTCCTCTCCCCCTACCTCCAGGCGCGGGCCGGAGACTTCCTGCGCGGACTGCGCCTGCACACCGAGAGCGGAGCGGACACGGCGGGCTCGGAGGAGGCCGCCCGGTCCCTCCGGGCGGCCGCCCGCCGCATCAGCGGCACCCTGCACACCTTCCGGCCGCTCCTCGACGCCGCCTGGGCCGACCAGCTGCGCACCGAGCTCGCCTGGCTGTCGGGAACGCTGGCCCTGGAACACGCCTGCACCTCCCGGCTCGTCCGGCTGGTGGACGCGCTGTCCCGCCTGTCGAGCGGCGGCGGGCCGGTGCCCGCCGCCCGCGGCGTCACCGAAGGCCCGGGACTCACGGTCGGCGCCGCCCGCGCCGGCGCGCTCCTCGAACGCCAGCTCACCCTGGCCCGTACGCGCGCCCACTCCGCGGCCCTCCAGGCGCTGGGCTCCTCCCGCTTCCACGCGGTCGCGGACGCCGTCGCGCTCCTCGCCTCCGAGGTACCGCTGGGGCCCGCGGGGGCGGCCCCGGCGATCGAGGTCCTCGACGCGCCGGCCGCGGTCGTCGAGCGGCGGCTCACCGAGGCCGTGGGCGGCCTGCCGCTGGCCCGCGCGGCCCACCCGTACAACGCGGACGCCCTCGCGCTCGCGGCCGGCGAGGCCCAGGACGCGCCCTGGCACCAGGCCCGGCTCCTGCTGCGCCTCCACCGGTACGCCTGCGAGGTCCTGCACGGCACCGACCCGGACCCGGTCCTCTACGAGTCCGGCCGGGCCCTCGACCGGCATCGCGACGCCTCCGAGGCCGCCACCGCGGCGGCCACGGCGGCCCGCACCCCCCGGATCGCCCCGGCCACCGCGTACGCCCTCGGCGTCCTCCACGCGGACCAGCGCCACGAGGTCGAAGCCTCCAGGTTCGCCTTCCAACGAGCCTGGCAACGCACGACGGCGCCGGTCCCATGATCCTCGCGGCGGGGTGCGTCCTGTGGCGCCCCGCTCCGTCGGGCCAGGGCATCGAAATCGCCCTGGTCCATCGACCCAAATACGGAGACTGGTCGCATCCGAAGGGAAAACTGAAGCGCGGCGAGACCATCGAGGAGTGCGCGGTCCGAGAGGTACGGGAGGAAACCGGCCACTCCTGCGCCCTGGGCCCCCGCCTCCCCACGGCCCGCTACCTGGCGAACGGCCGCCCGAAGGAGGTCACGTACTGGTCGGCCCGCGCGCTCGGGGGCACATTCACGCCGAGCACGGAGGTGGACCGCATGGTCTGGCTCCCCCCGGAGGACGCCCGAGCCCGACTGACGCAGCCACGGGACAGGGAACTCCTGGACGCGCTCCTTTCATGCTGATGGTGGGCATTCACCCGTCCCCCCGGACTCCGTCCGGGGGGACCCTCAGGCGGGACGGGCCGGGACAACGGACGGCACCCTTGCACGCACCCCGCTTCGGGCCCCGGCACCGACGGCCCCCACACCCTCACGAGCCCCACCGCTGCCGCCCACCGAAGGGCCCCGCACCGCGCCTTCCGGCACGGTTCACTTCCCGTTCACTCTCCCCCGTCGGCCGCTTCACCTGATCTGCCTAATTTCGGCCGTACAAGGTGCACAAGCACAGCGCTGCACCCACAACCCCGACACACGCCGCCGTAAACGTTCAGGACACCCGGTCCGCGGCAGGCGGCTTCTGGAAGGAACACCCGAAAGTGAAGCTTTCGCGCATGAACGGGCTTCGCGCCTCCGCGATCGGTGCCCTCGTCGTCTCCGGCGTCCTCGTCCTCTCGGCGTGTGGTTCGGACAACAACAGCGGCACCACCCCGAACGGCGACAAGACCTCCGCCGCTGCGTCGAACATCAAGTGCGACGGCGCCAAGGGTCAGCTCCTCGCCGCGGGTTCCTCCGCGCAGAAGAACGCCATGGACCTGTGGGTCAAGAACTTCCAGGCCGCCTGCTCGGGCGTCGAGGTCAACTACCAGGCCATCGGCTCCGGCGGCGGTATCACCAAGTTCAACCAGGGCCAGGTCGCCTTCGCGGGCTCCGACTCCGCCCTGAAGGAGGAAGAGGTCGCCGAGTCGGCGAAGATCTGCAAGACCGGCAAGGGTGTCAACCTGCCGATGGTCGGTGGCCCGATCGCCATCGGCTACAAGCTGGAGGGCCTGGACAACCTGGTCCTGGACGCCCCCACCATCGCCAAGATCTTCAACACCGACATCAAGAAGTGGAACGACCCGGCGATCGCCAAGCTGAACCCGGGCGTCAAGCTGCCGGACAGCAACATCCAGGCCTTCCACCGCTCCGACGAGTCGGGCACCACCCAGAACCTGGGCAAGTACCTCTCCACCGCCGCCCCGGCCGAGTGGAAGCACGACCCGAAGTCGAAGTCGTGGCCCGCCCCGGGTGGCCAGGCCGCCAACGGCTCCTCCGGTGTCGCCACCGCGGTCAAGGACGCCGAGGGCTCCATCGGCTACTTCGAGCTCTCCTACGCGACCGCCAACAAGATCTCCACGGTCTCCGTGAACACCGGTGCCGCCGCTCCGGTCGCCGCGACCACGGAGAACGCCTCGAAGGCCATCGCCGCCGCCAAGGTCAAGGGCTCCGGCAGCGACATGGCCCTCTCCCTCGACTACGCGACCAAGGCCGAGGGCGCCTACCCGCTCGTCCTCGTCACGTACCAGATCGCCTGCGACAAGGGCAACAAGGCGGAGAACCTGCCGACCCTGAAGGCGTTCCTGAACTACGCGATCAGCGAGGACGGCCAGAAGGTCCTGTCCGACGCCGGTTACGCCCCGATGCCGGCCGAGATCGCGACCAAGGTCCGCGAGATCGTCCCCACCCTGTCCTGATCCCCGGCCGGAGCCGGTCCGTCAACCAACCCCGACGGACCGGCCCCGGCATCCGGTGCACCGCCGCCAGGAGCCCGTACATCCGTACGACTCCGCAGACCGGAGAGTCAGAATGGTTACGACAGCCACACCACCCATAGAAAAGGGCCGGCGCGCCAAGGCCGCCGCCCGTCCCGGAGACCGGGTCTTCCTCGGTCTGTCCCGCGGATCCGGCATCACCCTCCTGGTGATCATGGCCGCGATCGCGGGCTTCCTCACCTACCGCGCCGTCCTCGCGATCTCCAAGGACTCCACGAACTTCTTCACCACCTTCGAGTGGAACCCGGCCGGCAGCCCGCCCGTCTTCGGCATCGCCGTCCTGGCGTTCGGCACGGTCGTCTCGTCGATCATCGCCATGGTCATCGCCGTGCCGGTCGCGATCGGCATCGCGCTGTTCATCTCGCACTACGCCCCGCGCAAGCTGGCCAAGCCGCTCGCATACGTGGTCGACCTGCTCGCCGCCGTCCCCAGCATCATCTACGGCCTCTGGGGCGCGATCTTCCTGGTCCCGTACCTGGGCGGCCTGAACCTCTGGCTCGACCAGTACCTGGGCTGGACGTACATCTTCGACAAGGCCGGCGACGGCGTCGCCCGCAACATGTTCACCGTGGGCATCCTGCTGGCGATCATGATCCTGCCGATCATCACCAATGTGACCCGCGAGGTCTTCCTCCAGGTCCCGAAGATGCACGAAGAGGCCGCCCTCGCCCTCGGCGCCACGCGCTGGGAGGTCATCCGGATGTCGGTGCTCCCCTTCGGCCGCTCCGGCATCATCTCCGCCTCGATGCTGGGCCTCGGCCGCGCGCTCGGCGAGACGATGGCCGTGGCCGTCGTGCTCTCGCCCAGCTTCGTCCTCTCGGGCCACCTGCTCGACCCGGGCGGCGGCACCTTCGCCCAGAACATCGCCGCGAAGTTCAACGAGGCCAACGAGTTCGGCCGTGACGCGCTGATCGCCTCCGGCCTGGTCCTCTTCGTCATCACCCTGCTGGTCAACGGCGCGGCCCGGTGGATCATCGCCCGCCGCAAGGAGTACTCGGGGGCCAACGCATGAGCCACGCCATACAGGACCGCCCGCCCGTGAAGAGCGTGGTCACGCACGACCCGCTCAAGCACGCGCGGCTCCCCCGCTGGACCCCGTTCGCCACCGCCATAGGGTCGATCGCCGCCGCCGTCGGCCTCGGTCTCGCGGCCGGCTGGCACAGCCGCATCCAGTGGGGCCTGATCGCCGCACTGTTCTTCGTCCTCGCGACGTACGGGATCACCTCCAAGGTCGAGGGCTCCCGCCAGGCCAAGGACCGGGTCGCGACCAGCCTCGTCTGGGTCTGCTTCATCCTGGCCGTGGTCCCGCTGCTCTCCCTCGCCTGGGTCACCCTCAGCAAGGGCCTGGAAGTCCTCGACCCGTACTTCCTCAGCCACTCGATGAACGGCGTCCTCGACGCCGAGGCCGGCGGCGGTGTCTACCACGCGCTGCTCGGCACCATCGAGCAGGTCGGCATCGCGACCCTGATCGCCGCGCCGATCGGTCTGCTGACCGCGGTCTACCTCGTCGAGTACGGCGGCGGGAAGCTCGCCCAGGCCGTCACCTTCTTCGTCGACGTCATGACGGGCATCCCGTCGATCGTCGCGGGCCTCTTCGTCCTCGCCACCTGGAATCTGATGCTGGGCTTCGGGCCCTCCGGATTCGCCGGCGCGATGGCCCTCGCGATCCTGATGATGCCGGTCGTGGTCCGCTCCACCGAGGAGATGCTCAAGCTCGTCCCGAACGAGCTGCGCGAGGCCTCCCTCGCGCTCGGCATCCCGAAGTGGCGCACGATCCTGAAGGTGGTCCTGCCCACCGCGATCGGCGGCATCACCACGGGCGTCATGCTCGCGGTCGCCCGCATCACCGGTGAGACGGCCCCCGTCCTGCTCCTCGTGTTCGGTACGAAGCTCATCAACCCGAACCCCTTCGAAGGCGCCCAGTCCTCCCTGCCGCTCTACGTGTACGAGCAGTACGCGGTCGGCACCGACGCAGCCGTGGCCCGTGCCTGGGCCGCAGCGCTCGTCCTGATCGCCTTCGTCATGATCCTCAACCTGGTGGCCCGCGGCATCGCCCGCTGGAAGGCCCCGAAGACCGGCCGCTGACCGCGGTCACTCTGGAAGTGAATTGATATGGCCAAGCGAATCGACGTCAGCGGCCTCTCCGCCTACTACGGCGCCCACAAGGCGATCGACGACATCTCCATGACCGTCGAGCCCCGCTCGGTGACGGCCTTCATCGGCCCCTCCGGCTGCGGCAAGTCCACGTTCCTGCGCACCCTGAACCGGATGCACGAGGTCACCCCCGGTGGCCGCGTCGAGGGCAAGGTGATGCTGGACGACGAGAACCTGTACGGCTCCCACGTCGACCCGGTCGCGGTGCGCCGCACGGTCGGCATGGTGTTCCAGCGCCCGAACCCGTTCCCGACGATGTCGATCTTCGACAATGTGGCGGCGGGCCTGCGGCTGAACGGCTCGTACAAGAAGTCCCAGCTCAACGACATCGTCGAGCGCTCCCTCAAGGGCGCGAACCTCTGGAACGAGGTCAAGGACCGCCTGAACAAGCCGGGCTCCGGCCTCTCCGGCGGTCAGCAGCAGCGTCTGTGCATCGCCCGCGCGATCGCGGTCGAGCCGGACGTCCTGCTGATGGACGAGCCCTGCTCGGCCCTGGACCCGATCTCGACGCTGGCGATCGAGGACCTGATCGGCGAGCTGAAGGAGCGCTTCACGATCGTCATCGTGACGCACAACATGCAGCAGGCCGCCCGCGTCTCGGACCGCACGGCGTTCTTCAACCTCTCGGCCGTGGGCCAGCCCGGCAAGCTGATCGAGCTGGACGACACCGAGCGCATCTTCTCCAACCCGAGCGTCCAGGCGACCGAGGACTACATCTCCGGCCGCTTCGGATAGCCCCCAGACCATGCGGCTCCGCCGCGTGGCGTCCTGCGGTGCTGCATGGCGGTGCCACCGCAGACGAAAGGGCCCGGCTCCCCTACAGGGAAGCCGGGCCCGACCATTTGCTACGCCCACTGCTGTGGGCAACCGTTCCGTATGCCGCTTCGACTGTTGTGGGCAACTGTTCCGCTGGGGCGGAACGGGTGGGCACAACCCACGGGACCGGCGCCGTTTCAGGACCGCCGCCCCCAGGGGCCTACCCGGCCCGCCGGGCCCGTCAGCCGAAGAACAGCTGCACCACGTAGAAGCTCGCCGCCGCGACCAGCGCCGCCGCCGGCATCGTGATGAACCAGCCCAGGATGATGTTCTTCGCGACACCCCACCGCACCGCGTTCACCCGCTTCGTCGCGCCCACGCCCATGATCGCGGACGTGATGACGTGCGTCGTGGAGATCGGCGCGTGGAAGAGGAACGCCGAGCCGAACATGATCGACGCGCCCGTCGTCTCCGCCGCGAACCCCTGCGGCGGGTCCAGCTCGATGATCTTCCGGCCGAGCGTCCGCATGATCCGCCAGCCACCCGCGTACGTACCCAGCGAGAGCATCACGGCGCACGCGATCTTCACCCACACCGGGATGTCGTCGCCGGACTGCTGCACATCGGCGATGACCAGGGCCATCACCACGATGCCCATCGTCTTCTGGGCGTCCTGGAGACCGTGGCCGAGCGCCATGCCCGCCGCGGACACCGTCTGCGCGATGCGGAAACCGCGCTTCGCCTTGTGCGGGTTGGCCTTGCGGAACATCCACATGATGGCGCACATGACCAGGTAACCGGCGACCAGACCGACCACCGGCGAGATGAACATCGGGATGACGACCTTGTCGAGCACGCCGCCCCAGATGACCTCCGTACCGCCGGCCAGCGCCGCGCCCACCATGCCGCCGAACAGCGCGTGCGAGGAGGACGACGGCAGACCGAAGTACCAGGTCACCAGGTTCCAGATGATCGCGCCGACCAGCGCGGCGAAGAGGATGCCCATCCCCTTGTCGCCGTGCGGCGTCTCGATCAGGCCCTCACTGACGGTCTTCGCGACCCCGCTGCCGAGGAACGCGCCGGCGAGGTTCATCACCGCCGCCATCGCCAGCGCCGCCCGCGGGGTCAGCGCCCGGGTCGACACGGAGGTGGCGATGGCATTGGCCGAGTCGTGGAAGCCGTTCGTATACGTGAAGCCGAGCGCGACACCGATGGTCACGATCAGCGCAAAGGTGTCCACGAAGCCTCAGGACTCCTTGACCGCGATGGTCTCCACCGTGTTCGCCACATGCTCGAAGGCGTCGGCCGCCTCTTCCAGCACATCCACGATCTGCTTGAGCTTCAGCACCTCGATGGCGTCGTACTTGCCGTTGAAGAGATGGGCGAGCAGCTTGCGGTGGATCTGGTCGGCCTGGTTCTCGAGCCGGTTGATCTCGATCCAGTACTCGGTGAGGTTGTCCATCGTCCGCAGGTGCGGCATCGCCTCGGCGGTCAGCACAGCCGCGCGGGAGAGCACCTCGATCTGCTGCTCGACACCCTTGGGGAGCTCTTCGACGTTGTAGAGGACGACCAGGTCGACGGCCTCCTCCATGAAGTCCATGATGTCGTCGAGGGAGGACGCGAGGTTGTAGATGTCCTCGCGGTCGAACGGCGTGATGAAGGAGGAGTTCAGCTGGTGGAAGATCGCGTGGGTGGCGTCGTCACCGGCGTGTTCCGCTGCCCGCATCCGCTCTGCGATCTCGGCCCGGGCGGACATGTCCGCTCCGAGCAGTTCCATCAGGAGCTTCGAGCCCGTGACGATGTTGTCCGCGGACGCGGCGAACATGTCGTAGAAGCTCGTCTCCCTGGGGGTCAGACGAAATCGCACGTGGGGTCCTCGGGGTGCTGGGTTGGGTCAGGCTGATGCTAGGCGCATCATCCGGCCACGGCTAACCGGCGTCCCTTCAGTGTCGCCCATCAGGCACAGTGATCTGCACGGGCCCCCGCACGGATCGGCGGGGATCGGTACCATATACCCACGAGGGGTATACACACCCTTTCTGGACAACGGGAGGACGCGATGACGACCACCGAGGCGGCCGAGGTCACCCCCGAGCCCGTCGGGGCCGCGGAGCCCACCGACCACGACCACGGCGTGCACGGCTACCACAAGCAGAAGGACGAGCACCTCAAGCGGCTGCGCCGCATCGAGGGCCAGATCCGCGGTCTGCAGCGGATGGTCGACGAGGACACGTACTGCATCGACATACTCACTCAGGTCTCGGCCTCCACGAAGGCCCTGCAGTCCTTCGCGCTCCAGCTCCTGGAGGAGCACCTGCGCCACTGCGTCGCCGACGCGGCGATGAAGGGCGGCGACGAGATCGACGCCAAGGTGGAGGAGGCCACGAAGGCCATCGCCCGGATGATGCGTACCTGAGCGCCCGGGGCAGGCACCGGCCCGCCCCGGCCGATCAGCAGCAGTCCGCTCGCTCCGGCGCGACCCTCAGCACCTCGTCGATACGGTCCGCGCTGAGCCGCTCCCCGTCCGCGGCCGATGCCGCGATGATCAGTTCACCGCACAGCTCGATCTCGGCGAGAGCGACGCAGTCCTGGTCAGTGGGCACTGTCGCGGTACTGGGCGGAGCCACGCGCATTCACCTCTTCCTGCCGGCGTCGGTCTCCCAGCGTAGGGAGCGCGCCACACACCGCGCATGACACGTCCGGGCCATTTGGCAATGGCCTGCGCGCGACCCCCTGCTACACCTCGATCTTCCCGGCGTAGATGTCCTTCCGGTCCGGCAGGCGTACGTCGACGGCGGCACCGAAGCCGTAGAGCAGCGTCGTCGACGCGACGGCGACCGTACGTCCCTGGTTGGCGAAGCTGAACTGGTGGCGCACCTTGCGCAGCCGGCCCTGGTGGTCGAGGTACGCGTCGAAGGGCACGGTGTCCTTGGCGAACCCTTTCGCCGCCGCGGCGAGCGCCCCGCGCACCTGCGGCGAGGCGGTCCGGGCGGCCACGGCGATGTCCGTGACCCCGCGGTAGTGGCTGACTTTCACCCCTGCCAGGTCGACCTCGCCGACGTAGGTCACCTTCTGCGCGCCGCGCAGCAGCTCGGCGGCGGCGGCCGGGTCGGTGGCCCCGCCGGTGACGAGGTTGCCGTCGTCGAGGGTGGTCGTGTCCACCCGTACCCACTTGTCGGCGGGGACTCCGGCGCCGCGGTTCTTCATATAGAGGGCGCCGGGCGCGAGCAGCTCGGTGATGGGCCGGTGCTCGGAGGCTCCGGCGGCGTCCTTGGGCAGGACGACCTGGAGGCGGCCGGTGCGACGGCGGAAGTCGTACCCGCCCTCGCCCCTGATGGTGACCCGGGTCCCGCCGGTCGCCATCTCCATGCTGGTGCTCGCCTTGGAGGTGCCGGCCCGGGTGAGGACGTCGGCCGCGCCCCGTACGGCCTTCGTCGGATCGCCGCTCGGCTTGGAGTCCTCGGGGGCGGAGCACCCGCCCGTGGCCACCGCGCCGACCAGGGCCGCCGCGACGGCGAGGGAGCCGCCCCCACGTCCGTACCGCTGCACCACCATCGCCTGCCAACCCCCAACGCCGTACCGCTGCTTGTCCGGGACCCGCCCGACCCGCCTAACGACGGTCCTGGGCCACCCGTCACGCGCAGTACGGTGGATCCGTGCATCAGCAGGCCCCGCATCACACGACCACGACGGAACGCGGCTCCTTCGCGATAGCCCGGTGCAGCTGTGGCTGGTCGGGCCCGGCGCGAAGATCGCGGGAGAAGGCCCGGTCGGACGGGGAGACGCACACGCAGGCGGCGAGCCACCACACGGCCTAGCCGCGCCCCCGGAACTCATCACCTCAGGCAGCAGGACCCGGATCTCACCGCCCCGGGCCCGCGGGGCCCGGAACCATCCGTCCCGGGCCGCAACTCCTGATCTCGCCGTCCCCGGCCGCGCCTCCGGATCTCACTGTCCCGGGCCGCGCCTCCGGATCTCACTGTCCGGGCCGCAGGGCCCGGAACCGTCCCGGGCCGCAGGACCCCGGACCGACGGCCTACGCGGCCAGGTCGTTCTCTCCCGATCCGATGCGCGGCTCGGGGATGTCCAGCGCCTCGGGCTGCGGGCAGCGCTTCGCGGCGTTCCGGGAGCGGACCAGCCAGGCGCCGTGCCGGGAGCGGGCGACGGCGGAGACGACCGGGGTCAGCAGGGCGCCGGCGAGAGGCGCGAGGAGCAGGGTCACCGCCGTGCCGAGGGCGAAGCCGCCGATGACGTCGGTCGGGTAGTGCACGCCCATGTAGACGCGGCAGAAGCCTTCGGCGAAGGCGAGCGCGATGGCGGCGAGGCCGAACTTCCGGTGCGCGACGAAGATCCCCACGCCGATCGCCATCGCCATCGTGGAGTGGTCGCTGACGAAGGAGAAGTCGGTCTTGCCGTCGACGAGGACCTCGAGGCCCTGGTGGTCGTTGAACGGCCGCGGCCGCTCGACGAAGCCCCGGATGGGGATGTTGATCAGCAGCGCGACACCCGCGGCGAGCGGCGCCCAGACGAGCCCCGTGACGGCGGAGACGGAGTCGGTCAGCGTGCCGCGCCGGCGGACGCTCCACCAGCACCAGAGCGCGACGAGGACGAGGCCGAGCATGATCCCGTACTCGCCGACGAACTCCATGACACGGTCGAACCACGGCGGGGCGTCCCGCGCCAGCCCGTTGATGTCTCTGAGCAGGCTGACATCGGGGTTCGAACCGTCCGATGCGAGTTCAGCCATGTGCTGCGGCCCCTTGCCTTGTCACGTGAGTCGACCGTGGGCGGTCGTATCAGGGAACGAACCGCCTGAGGCGTGCGTTCCGCTCTTCCTCGACGATCACGACGACGTTACCGAAGAGTGACACGTCATCGCAGCTCAGGGCCTGTGCTTTACGGAGAGTTCCGGCCATGTCCGACAGTTCGTCAGCTCTGCGGCAGGTGCGTCGGCAGCGCCGCCGCGCCCTCCTTGGTGACCCGCGTCGCCCCGAAGTAGTCGGGTGTATCCATCTTCGTGAAACGGATCACGGCCCCGGTGCGCGGGGCGTCGATCATGTAGCCGCCGCCCACGTAGATGCCGACGTGCCTGATGGCACGGGAGTTCGTCAGATCGTCGGAGAAGAAGACGAGGTCGCCGGGGAGCAGTTCGGCGCGGGACGGATGGGGCCCGGCGTTGTACTGGTCGTTCGCGACCCGCGGCAGCTCGACGCCGACGGTCCGATAGGCGGCCTGCGTCAGCCCGGAGCAGTCGAATCGGCCATTCTGCGCGGCCGTTCCCGTGCCGCCCCAGAGATAGGGCGTACCGAGCTTCTGCTGCGCGAAGTTGATCGCGCCGGCGGCCTGCCGCGAGGGTTCGACCCGGCCGAGGGGACGCGCGAAGCTCTTCTCCAGGGAGCGGATGATCCGCACGTAGTTCTGCGTCTCGCTGATGCGCGGCACCCCGCCGGACTTTATGACCCGGTACGCCCCCGCGTTGTACGCGGCGAGCATGTTGTTCGTCGCGTCTCCGGGCACGTTCTTCACATAGCCGGCGAGTTCACAGTCGTACGAGGCGGCGGACGGGATCGCGTCGGCGGGGTCCCAGACGTCCCGGTCGCCGTCCTTGTCGCCGTCGATGCCGTGACCGGCCCAGGTGCCGGGGATGAACTGAGCGATGCCCATGGCGTTGGCGGGCGAGACGACCCGCGGGTTCCAGCCGCTCTCCTGGTAGAGCTGCGCGGCGAGCAGGGCGGGATTGATGGCGGGGCAGAGGTTCCCCCACTTCTGCACCAGCCCCTGGTACGCGGCCGGTACGGCGCCCTTGGCAAGCCCGACGGTGCCGTTCTTGGCGTCGCCCGCACCACCGATGAGCCCGGCGGCGGCGGAGTACGTACCGACGACGAGCAGCGCGACGAAGCTGAGACACGCCCCGAAGACGCCACCGGCCACCAGCCACGCCCTGCCGGCCTTGCCCGCCCTACGCACCGTCAACCACCCCTGGGGTCTCGGCAGTCCACCGACCGGCAATTCTAGGTGGGCGGGCCGTCCGTCGGGGGGTGAGCTGTTACCCGTTTCGGACAAAGTCCTGCAACCCCGGCCGACTTCCGGGGCATCTCTCGTCGCGCCGCACAACAGGATTCGGCCATAGGGGGACGATCATGAGCCACACGAGATCAGCACGCACGGCCCATCTGACACGCGTGACACGCCTGGCCGTCGCGAGCCTGGCCGCGACGCTGGCGGCGGGGCTGCTCGTCGGCTGCGGTCCGGACGACGGCAGCGGCGACGGCGCGCCGGGAGCCCCTAGCCCCACGGGCAGCGCGTCACCGACCGGAAGCGCGTCGCCCACGGCCTCCGCGACGCCGTCCCACAGCGCGTCCCCCTCCCGCAGCGCTACGCCGTCCCGCAGCGCATCCCCTTCGCGACCCGCGGCCGCCGCCCTGACGTGCGATCAACTCCGCCACGCGCAGGTGCAGACCGCCCTCGTGAAGCTCCCCGACTATCCGCAGCCCTCGATGCGGCTGACCGACGGTCACTGGGAGGGCGAGGACGGCGTCCAGGTCGACCTCCAGCCCCAGTGCGCGACCGGTCAGATCGTGGGAGACGGTGCGGCCGACGCGGTGGGCGTCGTGAAGATCACCACGCCGGGCACGGGCCGCTACTACACCCTCGTCGTATGGCGGAACGACCGCGGCACCCCGGTCCCGTTCGCCACCGAGTCCCTCGGCGACCGCACCCCGGTCGTCTCCCTCGCGGTGACCCGTCCGGCCGTGACCGTGGTCTACCGCACCCGCCGAGAAGGCGAGCCCCTGGCCGTCACCACCCTGACCCGCACGGCGGTCTACCGTGTGGCCGGGGCGGGCCTGTACGAGGTAAGCCACGTCGACACGCCGTACGCAGGGGGCTGACGCCCTGCCGGGCGTCAGGCGCAGGGGGCGGACCCCGCACCGAAACGCCCGGCACCGCAGCCCCGCCGGAAGCGTCCGAGGCACACCGGAGGGCGCCGGTTGAGTACCCGTACTCAACCGCCCCGGATCCGCGCGCCGTAACGTCGCGTCCATGACGCCGAGCACCACTCCCGCACCAGCAAACGCACCAGCCCCTCGGAGCCGCTTCCGGGCCTTGGTGCTCGTGGCGCTCGTCGCCGTCACCTGCGTCACCGCCACCGCGTGCTCCGTACTGCCCGGCAGGGACTACCCGACCGTCGACCCCACCACCGTCATCACACGGGTGCAGGCGCGGTCCCAGTGGGCCTACGACGCGATGGGCCTGCCGGCCACGACCCCCGTGACGGGTGGCAGGGTCTCCACCGCACACACCTGCTACGAACGGTGGGCCATCGACCGGGTGGACCTCGACGTCGCCTCGTTCGCGTTCGACTGGTCCGTGCCCGCCGTCCAGTCCGACCGGGCCCGCGCCGCCGACCAGCGGCTGCGCGAGGCGTTCACCGAGGCCGGCTGGAAGCTCACGTACGACCGCCACCGTCAGAGCAAGGGCTCCCTGTCCCTCGGCTTCCGCTTCGAAGACCCGGCCACGGGCGACACGTTCGACCTCACCTGGCACGACACGACGGAGACCCTCTTCTTCAACTCGTACACGACCTGCGCGCAACTGCCCGAGGAGTACCTCTCCGGCTCCTGGCACAGCCCGGAGTGGAGCCCGCGCACCAGCGCCTGACCAGGGCCCGGCACCACCCCAAGAGTGCAACAACGACAGTCATTGCCCGGAGTCACCCTCCGTGATACACAGAGTGACCATACGCTTCTTCGCATAGAAACCGGCCACACCGTCGCAGGTCAAGACGGTCGGATCGGTCAACTGTGCGGGGATCGGGTAAAGAGAGCCGTCAAGCCGTCACACGCGGGCGGTTTCATCAGCGAAGATAGGGCGATGACCCATGCCATCAGGCAGGGGCGACGAACTACCCAACAGGGGCGGTGAGTTACATGTACCTGGCGGCCGAAGAAGGCGACATCACCACCATCATCGGTGGAATCGCCCCGAACTGGGGGCCTTTCGGGAGCCTGGGCAATGAGGCCAAGGTGATGATCGAGGTCGTGATGGCCGTGGCCATCCTGCTCTGCCTCGGCATCGCCATCTGGGGTGCGGCGAAGCAGCGCATCGGCGCGACCGCTCTCAGGGACACGTTCAGCGCCGAGCAGGGCAAGGGCCTGATCGTGGCCGGTCTGACCGGGGTCTTCATCATCGGGTCTCTGGGGACGCTGTTCACGATCGTGTACGGGATGGCCGTCTAACCACCGAGGTCGGTTGCTTTCCTGATGTCCAGTCACCACACGGTTGAGAGGGCGTGCTTGCCATGAGCCTCGGCGACGACAACGACGGCTTCGGCGGCTCGGGCCAGACCCGCACGCGGCTCCCCGAGGGCGGCACCGGCGACGTCTACGGCGGCGCCCGCCGCCCACCGGCCCGCAACTCCCGCTCGCTCATCACGGTCGTGGGTGTGGTGGTCCTGCTGATCGCCGCGATCGCCTTCGCCAACAGAGGCAACGGCGACGACACGGAGACGACGGGCTCCACCCCGAACAAGGCGGCCGGCTCGAACGCCCCGACGGAGGCGACGGGCGTCCGCCCGGTGACGGGCAAGAACGGCCAGATCCCGACGGGCTTCGCCCGGGACGAGCAGGGGGCGCAGAGCGCGGCGGCCAACTATTCGGTGGCGCTCGTGTCGGCCGACATCGTGAAGCCCGACCGTCGCCGCGCGATCGTCCAGCAGCTGTTCGTCCAGGACAAGGTCGAGGAGCTGAAGTCCGCCCTCGACAAGGCATACAGCCGGGAGTTCCTCTCCAAACTGGGCCTCGACGAACGAGGCAACGCCGCTGCCGGGCTGACGTACGTATCCCGCACAGCGCCGGTGGGCACAAAGGTCACGCAGTTCTCCGACAGCGCTGCGACGGTCGAGGTCTGGTGCACAGGCGTGTTCGGCACTGCTGGAGCCAGCTCCACCAACCCGGTGACGAACGACTGGTTCACGATGACCCTCTCGCTCCGGTGGGCCGACAACGACTGGAAGGTCGACAGCTTCGCGCAGAAGGAGGGCCCGGCCCCGGTCACCGCTGACCTCCTTGCCTCCGACGCCGATGCGATCGCCAAGGCCGTCGAGCAGTACGGAGGTTTCACGTATGCCCGCTAGGTCTCGCCCCGCGCTCCGCCTCGCCGCAGTGCTGGCCGCCGTGCAGACTGCGGCCGTGCTGTTGGCGTCCCGCGCCTACGCGGCGCCGACTCCTTCGCCCTCGCCATCCGCCAAGGATCAGTGCGATCTCATCGTCGGCCCGGCAAAGGACTACTGCAACGACGGCGAACCCGGTCGCACCGGCACCGCCCCCGACCCCACCACCGCCCTGGACCCCCTCTCCTCCCTCGCCCGCGGCTGCGCCGACGCCGCCGTCGCCATCGTCGACAAGCTCTCCCAGGCCGTCAAAGAGACCGCCGACGTCGACTTCACCAACCTCGAGTTCCTCGGCCGCTACGCCGTCGTCTTCGCCGCCGCCACCGTCCTCACCCTCCTCCTCTGGCTCCTCGCCGTCGCCAAACGCGCCATCCGAGGCGTCCCCCTCACCACCGCCATCTCCGAGGCCATCGGCTTCCTCTGGCTGACCGTCCTCGCCTCCGCCTTCACCCCGCTGATCCTCTACACCGTCGTCAACGCCACCGACGCCGTCACCGAGGTCATCGCCTCCGGCACCGGCCAGCAGACCGACGTCTTCTTCGGCAGCTTCAAGGAGGCGCTCCAGAAGGGCGACAGCATCGGCGGCGGGCCCATCATGCTGATCATCGTCTCGCTGGTCAGCATCCTCGCCGCCGGCGTCCTCTACCTCGAACTGTTCCTGCGCGCCGTCATGCTCTACGTCGGCGCCCTCCTCGGCGTCGTCGTCTACTCCGGACTCGTCGACAAGAACATGTGGGGCCACGTCCGCCGCTGGGCCGGGATCATGATCGCGGTGATCCTCGTCAAGCCGGTCATCGTCATCGTCCTCGGCCTCGCCGGAGCGCTCTCCTCCGGGACCGGGCCCGACTCGTTCTCCGCCGTCGTCTCCGGCCTCGCGATCATCCTGCTCGCCATCTTCGCCTCCGGGATGATCTACCGCTTCGTCCCCGGCTTCGGCGACGAGATCGTCGCCTCCCGCAACAACCGCGTCCACCGCGCCGGCGAGAACGCCGCCGCCGCCGTCATCTCCTCCCCCGCCTCCCTCGTCTCCCAGGGCATCAAGACCCACAGCGCCCGCGGCGACGGCGGAGGCAACAACTCCAACGGCTCCAACAACGCCCCGCGCCCCGCCAACCCCCTCTCGGGCGGCGTCGCCGCCCACAGCAGCCGCGGGGGCTCGGCCGGGGGCGGCGGCGGATCTGTCCCCTCCGCCGCACCCCCGCCGCGTAGCAGCAGCCCGACATCGGGCACCCCGCACAGCAACCGCAACAACACAGGAAGCACTGGAGGTGGAGGGCGTTGACGACCCAGTCCCAGCCGGTCACGCCCCGCCGTACGTATCTCATCGGCCGAGCCCGGCCGAACGCGATCGTCGGCAAGAACCGCGAAACCGGCGAGATCGCCCTGATCATCGCCGGTGCGTTCCTCGGCATGATGAGCGGACTCCTCGTCCCCGTCCTCACCCTGCGGATCGTGCTGCTCACCGGCTTTCCGCTGCTGGCACTGGCCGCCGTGTACGTCCCGTACAAGCACCGCACCTTCTACAAGTGGTTCGAGATCAACCGCAGCTACAAGCGGAGCCTGAAGCGCGGCACCGCCTACCGCTCCGCCGCCGCCGAAGCCGGCACCCGGCTCGACGGCCGCGAGGTCGAGGTCGGCCCGCCGCCCGGCATCGGCCGGATCAGCTGGCTCTCCGCCCCCTTCGGACCCGACGAGATCGCCGTCCTCCTCCACGCCGACCGCCGCACCGTCACCGCCGCCATCGAGATCGAGGGTCCCGGCGTCGGCCTGCGCGACAGCGAGGACCAGGAAGCTCTGGTGGACCGTTTCGGCACGCTCCTGAAGCACGTCGCCAACGGAGACGGCTTCGTCACCCGCCTCCAGATGCTCGCCCGCACCCTCCCCGCCGACCCCGACGCCCACGCCAAGGACGTCGGCCAGCGCGGCGACCCGAACGCCCCGGCCTGGCTCCAGGAGTCGTACGAACAGCTCCAGTCGATGGTCTCCACCTCCAGCGAGCAGCACCGCGCCTACCTCGTGGCCTGTATGCACTACACCCGCGAACTCGCCGCCGAGGCCAACGCGATGGCCCGCGCCGCCCGCCACACCTCCGGCGCCCGCAAGCTCGACCGCGACGGCGGCCTCGCCGTCGTCATGGCCCGCGAGCTCACCGACATCTGCGCCCGCCTCGCCGAGGCCGACATCCGCGTACGACAGCCCCTCGGCCAGTCCCGGCTCGCCTCCCTCGTGCACTCCATGTACGACCCGGACCACCCCATGGACCACATCCAGGCCATGACGAAACGAAACGCTTGGCCCGCCGAGCTCGACGCCATGGAGCCCACCTACCTCCAGGCCAAGACCCGCGAGTCCTCCACCCGCGCCCCCTGGTGCCACGCCACCGCCTGGGTGAAGGAGTGGCCGATGACCCCCGTCGGCGTCAACTTCCTCGCCCCGCTCCTCGTCCACACCCCGGACGTGATCCGTACGGTCGCCGTGACCATGGACCTCGAACCCACCGAGGTCGCCATCGAGCGGATGCTCACCGAGAAGACCAACGACGAGGCCGAGGCCTCCCGACAGGCCAAGATGAACCGCACGGTCGACCCGCGGGACATCGCCGCGCACGGCCGTCTCGACCAGCGCGGCGAAGACCTCGCCAGCGGCGCCGCGGGCGTCAACCTCGTCGGGTACATCACCGTGTCGTCGCGCTCGCCCGAGGCCCTGGCCAGGGACAAGCGCACGATCAGGGCCTCCGCCGGCAAGTCGTACCTGAAGCTGGAGTGGTGCGACCGCGAGCACCACCGGGCCTTCGTGAACACGCTTCCGTTCGCCACCGGCATCCGCCGCTGAAGGGGCCAGACTCATGCGAGATCCACTCTCCGCCCTCACCGAAGCCTTCACGTCCTTCGTCTTCGGCAAGGTGGAGACGACACGTCTGCCCGTCCGCACCTCGACCGGCCAGGCCCAGGCCGTCTATCTGCCCACCGCCGCCCCCGGCCTCGGCGACTCCGGCGTGATCATCGGCCGCGAGGTCTACAGCGGCAAGGGCTACATCTACGACCCGTTCCAGCTGTACGGCCAGCAGCTCCCGGCCCCCCACTGGCTGGTCCTCGGCGAGTCCGGCAACGGCAAGTCCGCGCTGGAGAAGACGTACGTCCTACGGCAGCTGCGGTTCCGCGACCGCCAGGTCGTCGTCCTCGACGCCCAGGGTGAGGACGGCGTCGGCGAATGGAACCTCATCGCGCAGGAGCTGGGAATAACTCCCATCCGCCTCGACCCGATGGTCGCCGTCGACGCCGGCATCCGGCTCAACCCGCTCGACCCGTCGATCACCACGACCGGGCAGCTCGCCCTGCTCCGTACGATCATCGAGGTCGCGATGGGCCACGGCCTGGACGAGCGCTCCGGCTTCGCGCTCAAGGTCGCCCACGCGTACGTCAACGAACACATCACCGACCGCCAGCCCATCCTCACCGACATCGTCGAGCAACTCCGCCACCCGGAAGCGGAGTCGGCCGAGTCGATGAACGTCGACATAGACGATGTACGCGCCTGGGGTCTGGACGTCGCGCTCGTCCTGGACCGGCTGGTCGACGGCGACCTGCGCGGCATGTTCGACGGCCCGACGACCGTCGGCATCGACCTGGACGCGCCGCTCATCGTCTTCGACCTGTCCCACATCGACCGGAACTCCATCGCCATGCCGATCCTCATGGCGATCGTCGGCGTGTGGCTGGAGCACACCTGGATCCGCCCCGACCGGAAGAAGCGCATCTTCCTGGTCGAGGAGGCCTGGCACATCATCAACAGCCCCTTCGTGGCTCAGCTGTTCCAGCGCCTGCTGAAGTTCGGCCGCCGGCTCGGCCTGTCCTTCGTCGCGGTCGTCCACCACCTCTCGGACGTCGTCGACGGCGCGGCGGCCCGAGAGGCCGCGGCCATCCTCAAGATGGCCTCGACCAGGACCATTTATGCCCAGAAAGCCGACGAGGCGAGGGCGACGGGACGGGTGCTCGGCCTGCCACGGTGGGCGGTCGAGATCATCCCGACCCTCACCCCCGGCATCGCCGTCTGGGACGTCAACGGCAATGTGCAGGTGGTCAAACACCTCATCACCGAGAAGGAACGGCCGCTCGTCTACACCGACCGCGCCATGACGGAGTCGTCCGTGGACCCCACGGTCGACCCGTCCATCGACCCGGAACTGGAATGGGAGACGGAACAGCGCGCCGCCCTCATCGAGCAGCAGCTGAACGACCCCTCGCAGTCGACGGTGGCATGAGATGTCGAAGGACCGTCAGGACCGGCAGCAAGGGGGGATCCCCGACGGGCTCGTGGTCGGCCTCGTCGGCTTCGTCCTCGGGCTGACGGTGCTCGTATGGACGGCGACCGGCCTGGCCGCCCTGCTCTCGAAGGGCGCCTGGCCGGCCACGGTCACCTTCACCAGAACGCCGATGGCCGTACGCGCCCTGATCGGCAACCCGCAGGACCTGCCGGGCGCATGGCCCGACACCCCGGCGGGCGAGCTGTCGGGGTACGGGCTGTTCTGGGGACTGCTCATCGGCGAACTGATGGTGCTCGTGGTCCTCACGGTGTTCGCGGTGGGGACGCTGGCACGGTGGAGAGCGGTACGGGCGGGCAGACGGGCCGCGTACGGCACGGCGCCGGCGTTCGCGGCCCAGGCCCCGGCCCAGCCCCAGCCCCAGGCCCAGGAGGCTCAACCGGTCGCACAGCCGGCGTCCCAGCCGGTCGCCACCGCGGCGGAGACCCTCGTACAACCCACCCTCCCACCGACAACCCCCGCAACGGCCCCCGCCCCACAGCCGGTCGCCCCGGCCCCCGCGCCCCGGACCGTCGTCCCCTCGCCCCGCACCCCCCGCCTCCTCTACGGCACCCCCGCCACCCGTCGCCCCGCAGCGCTCCAAGCCGTCCAGGACGCCGAGGGCCCCGTCCTCGTGGTCACCTCCGACCCCACCGTCTGGGCCGACACCAAGGACGCCCGCGGCAAGCTCGGCCCCGTCCTGGTCTACGACCCCGGCCACCTCTGCGACACGCCCGCCCGCCTCCACTGGTCCCCGTCCGCCGGCTGCGAGGACCCGGCCACGGCGCAGGAGCGGGCGGTCGCGCTGCTCGCCCCCGTACGCCCGCCGTCCCGTCTGGACGCCGCGGTCGCCGACACCGCGGAAACGCTCCTGCGCTGCTGGCTGCACGCCGCGGCCCTCGACGACCGCCCCTTCAAGCAGGTCCACCGATGGGCCCAGGGCACGGGCGCCCACGAGCCCGTGCAGATCCTCCGTACGCACCTCAAGGCAGCCTCCGGTCACGCCGGACTCCTGGAGTCCGCGCTCACCGCGCATCCGGAACGACGCGAGATCGCCCAGGAGTTGACCGCCCGCGCCCTCTCCGCGCTCTCCTCGATCCACATCAGGGACGCCTGCACCCCGAACCGAACGGATTCGCTGGCGCTGGAATCATTCGTCGCCGAAGGGGGCACCCTCTATGTGGTCGGTGAAACCATCGAGGACCCGCGCACCCGCCCCGGCGCGATGCCCCTGCTCACCGCCCTCACCGCAAGCGTGGTCGAGCACGGCCGCCGCATGGCCGCACGGTCATCCGACGGTCGGCTCGACCCACCAATGACGCTCGTCCTCGACGACGTCGCCGCCGTGGCCCCCCTTCCCCGGCTCCCGGAGCTGCTGGCAAGCGGCCAGGACCAGGGCCTGCCGACCCTGGTCCTGCTCCGCTCCCAGGAACAGGCCCGCGCCCGCTGGCCGGAGCCCCTGCCCCAGGCCTAGGGGGCCGAGTGGGCCGGAGTCACAACCCCAGCAGCGCGTTCAGCGAGGCGGCCCTGCGGTACTTCTCCGGCGCGTAGTGCCGCAACGCCTCGTCGAGCCGCTCCAGTTCCGGCCGAGCCGCGTCGGGTCCGAGGAACGGGAGCGCGGTGAAGATGCCCGGCCGGCCGGGCTCCTTGAAGAAGCCCGGCTTGGGCCGGCCGGGCTTCGGCACCACGAGCACCACGCCCCGCACCTGGGAACCCCGCCCCGAGTCCGCTGGAGTCACCAGCTTCTCAGGAGCACGCCCGCCGGAGCATGGCCTCGGCGCCGAACCCCCGGAGCCGAACCCGGCGCCGACCTCACTGCGCTACGCCGTCGGCCGCAGGATCTCGTACTCCAGCTCGTACGCGGAGTCGTCGCTCGGGACCACCACCCGGTCGCCCGTCGCCTCGAACCCGAACCGGCGGTAGAAGGCGGCGGCCCGCGCGTTGTCCTCGTGCACATACAGCCGCACCCGCCGGACCGCCGGCTCCGGCAGCGACCACGACCACTCCACACCCGCCCGGAACAGCGCCTCGGTCACACCCGTACCGCGCGCCTCCGGCCGTACGTACACACCCACGATGTGCGTCTGGTCGACCTTCGCCGCCTCGCCGAACCGCACCTCGTCCGACGGCCGCTCCACCAGCACCGAGATCGTGCCCACCCAGCTCCCGTCCGGCGCCTCGGCCACGAACTGACGGACGCTCGTCCCGCTCTCGGACGCGCCCTCCGCCCGCTCCTGCCAGAACGAGTCGGGCTGCGCGACTGCGGCCGGGTAGGTTTCCAGGAAGGCGATGCCCGCCACCGGGTCCTGGAGTGCGGAGAGTCGGATCTCCCGGGCCTTCTCCCATTCGTCGGCGCGGATGACACGTATCAAGTAGTCCATGACCGTGATCCTCGCCGCCGCACACCGCCCCGACAAGCTCTTTCTTCCCGTCGTACCCCGGTACTACGTCACAGGCCCCGCTCCCGCCCACGGTCGGACGATCCGCCGCCGCCCGCTCCGTAGCGTCGTGGACATGATCCGAGCAGAAGAACTCACCAAGCGGTACGGCGCCAGGACCGTCGTCCAGGACCTCAGCTTCACCGTCCGCCCCGGCACCGTCACCGGCTTCCTCGGCCCCAACGGCGCCGGCAAGTCCACCACCATGCGGATGCTCCTCGGCCTGGACGCACCCACCCGCGGCCGCTCCACCATCGGCGGCCGCGCCTACGCCGGCCACACCGCACCCCTCACCCAGGTCGGCGCGCTCCTCGAAGCCCGCTCGATCCACCCCGGCCGCTCCGCCTTCCACCACCTCATGGCGCTCGCCCACACCCACGGCATCCCGCGCTCCCGCGTCGAGCACGTCCTCGGCCTCACTGGCCTCACCGAGGCCGCCCGCCGCCGCGTCAAGGGCTTCTCGCTCGGCATGGGCCAGCGCCTCGGCATCGCCGCCGCCCTCCTCGGCGACCCCGAGACGGTCGTCCTCGACGAGCCGGTCAACGGCCTCGACCCCGAGGGCGTGCTGTGGATCCGTACGCTCCTCAGGTCCCTCGCCGCCGAGGGCCGTACGGTCCTGGTCTCCTCCCACCTGATGAGCGAGATGGCGCTGACCGCCGACCACCTGATCGTCATCGGCAAGGGCCGGCTGCTCGCGGACACCACCGTCGACGCCCTCGTGCGAGAGTCGGGCGGCGCCTCGGTCAAGGTCGTCACCCCCGACGCGGACCGCCTCAGCACCCTCCTCCTCCCCACGGCTCACGTCGTCACGGAGGCCGCCGACACCCTCCGCGTCACCGGCGTGGAAGCCGCGGACATCGGCCGCGCGGCCGCCGCCCACGGCGTACCGCTCTACGAACTCACCCCGCAGACCGCCTCGCTGGAGCAGGCGTTCATGGACCTCACCCACGACTCGGTCGAATACCAGGGAGCCGCAGCATGAGCACGACGACCGCGCAGACGTACCGCGTCACCCCCACCCGCGTCCTGCGCTCCGAATGGCACAAGCTGTGGACGGTCCGCTCGACCTGGATCACCGTCCTCGCCTCGGCCGCGTTCCTCCTCGGCGTCGGCATCCTCATGGGCGCCACCTACACCTCCGACGGCGGCGACTCCGACGTCGACACGGTCATCCTCAGCCTCTACGGCTCCCAGCTCGGCGGGATCTGCCTCGCCGTCCTCGGCATCCTCGTCACGGCCGGCGAGTACTCCACCGGCCTGATCAGAGCCTCGATGACCGCCGTTCCACGCCGTACACCGGTCCTCTGGGCGAAGGCCACCGTCTTCACGGCCGTCGTCTTCACCGTCTCCTTCGTGACCGCCCTGATCACCTTCCTCACCGCGCAGATCTTCCTCTCCGACACCGACCAGGCGGCCTCACTCACCGACGACGGAGTCCTGGCCGCCGTCGCGGGCAACGCGGCAGGCGTCACCCTGCTCAGCCTCATCGCCCTCGGCCTCGGCGCCGCACTGCGCTCGGTGCCGGGCGGCATCGGGGCCTTCATCGGCGGCGTCCTGATCCTCCCCGAGGTCCTCGGAATGCTCCCGTACGACGCCGTCGAGACCGCCCTCACGTACTTCCCCACCCAGGCCGCCGGCGCCCTCGGCTCCGCCGACCCCATGCCGAACGCGGCCTCCCCGGGCGGCGCGCTGCTCGCCCTGTGCCTGTGGGCCGCGGCGACCCTGATCGTCCCGGCGCTGTTGCTCAAGCGCCGAGACGTATGAGGATGAGCGGATGATCACGGAGAAGCGGCCAGGTACCGAGGAGGAACCCCTCTGCGGCGTCGCCATCGAGGAGGAACCCCTCAGCCGGTACCTCCAGCGACAGACCCGACGCATACGGGCCTTCGACGCCCGCCGCCCCTGGGTCTGGGACGCACTGCTCGCCGCCTTCTGGACGGGAGCCGCCCTGACCGACGCGGCGGGCGGCTGGCGGAACATCGCCCGCGACCCGTCCGTACCGGCCTGGCTGGTCCTCGCCCTGAGCCTGGCCCTCTCCGTCCCGCTGCTGTGGCGTCGCCGCCGGCCCATGACCGTCCTGGCCGTGATGGCCTGCGCGTCCCTCCTCAGCAACTGGACCGGCGCGTTCCTCCAGGCCGGCTTCCTCCAGGCCGTCGTCGTCTTCCACATCGCTCTTCGGCTGCCCCTGCGCACCCTGCTCTGGCCGCTCGTCGTGATCACATCACCCCTGGTGGTGGGCGCGATCCGCTTCCCGAAAGACAGCTGGGACCAGCAGATCGTCCCCACCCTGTGGGCGTACGCGATGGTCGCCCTGCTCGGCATCGCGGTCCGCTCCCGCCAGGACTACACGGCCGCCCTCGTCGACAGGGCCCGTCGCCTCGAGGTCGAACGCGACCAGCAGGCCCAACTGGCGGCGGCAGCCGAACGCACGCGGATCGCCCGCGAGATGCACGACATCATCGGCCACAATCTCTCGGTCATCACCGGACTCGCGGACGGCGGCAAGTACGCGGCCGCGAAGAACCCGGAACGCGCCGCCGAGGCCCTCGACGCCATCAGCACGACCAGCCGCCAGGCCCTCGCGGAACTCAGGCGCCTCCTGCGCGGAGAGGCGGTACGCGATCCGCAGCCCACCCTGGACGACCTGGACGCACTGATCGCCGGCGTACGGACGGCGGGCCTGCCGGTGCGACTGGAAATCAAGGGCGGCCCCCAACCCCTGGCGACCGGCGCACAGCTGACGGTCTACAGAGTCATCCAGGAAGCCCTGACGAACACCCTCAAGCACGCGGGAACGAAGGCCGAGGCGACAGTCCTCCTCTCGTACGGCCAGGAGGAGTTGACGGCCGAGATCACGGACACCGGCGGTCCCGAAAGGGGGATCATCGGAACGGGCCAGGGAGTTACGGGTATGCGCGAGCGCGCCGCCCTCTACGACGGCACACTCGAAGCGGACCCGCTGCCGCCCGGCGGCTGGCGCGTACGACTCCGACTCCCGCTGGAGGGTTCCCGCTCGTGACGACGGTGCTGATCGCGGACGACCAGGCGATGCAACGCTTCGGCTTCCGCATGTTGTTGGAGAGCCAGGACGACATGACGGTCGTCGGCGAGGCCCCGAACGGCATCGAGACGATCCGCCTGGTGGAGCGGTACCACCCCGACGTCGTCCTCATGGACATCCGGATGCCGGGCCTCGACGGCATCGAGGCCACACGCCGGATCGTCGCAGCCGGCGGCCGCACCCGCGTCCTGATCGTCACGACGTTCGACCTCGACGAATACGCCTACGACGGCCTCCGCGCCGGCGCCAGCGGCTTCCTGGTCAAGGACGCCCAGCCCGAGGAGCTCCTGTCGGGCATCCGCGCGGTGGCCGCCGGCGACGCGGTGGTGGCCCCCAGCCTCACCCGGCGCCTCCTCGACGCCTACATCCACCACCTCCCGACCACCCCGGGCGCACCCCGCGAGGACCCCCGCCTCTCGGCCCTCACGGACCGGGAGCGCGAGATCCTCACGGTCATCGCCCAGGGCTGGACGAACACGGAGATCGCCGAACGCCTCCACCTCGCGGAATCGACGGTGAAGACGCACGTGAGCCGCATCCTGTCGAAAACGGGCGCGAGGGACCGCGTCCAGGCGGTCATCCTGGCGTACGACACCCAACTGGTGACGCCAGGTCAGTGATAAGGGTTCAACGGCGTCAGGTCGAGATCGAAGCCGAAGGGCCCGGGAATACGGATCGACTCCCCGAACTTCCGGTCGGTACGGGTGTGGTACCTGTCGTGGTTCGGCTCGGAGAACAGCGTGACCGTGGAATCACGGGCGTCGACGATCAGGTACAGCGGAATCTGCATGACCGCGTAGTCGGCGAGCTTGGCCACCCAGTCGTTCTCGGGGTTGGAGGGCGAGACGATCTCGACGGCGATAAGAGCGAGATCCGCTACCGCGGTGTTCCCTTCGCTCTCCATGACCTCGTCGGGCAGGTAGCTGAGGTCCGGGTTCCGGAGCTTCGCCGCGTACGGTGAACCAAGGTCGGTGTTCTCGGTCGGTACGTAGCCGGCCGGGCAATACGCGTCGAACTGGCGGCGCAGGTGGAACAAGTTGCGCTGGTGGATCATCGTGGGCGCAGCCTGCATGATGATCGTGCCGTCGGTGTACTCCACCTTCACCCCCTTGGGGGCGATCCGCTGAGCTTCTTTGAGGAGGGGGAGGTGCTGCGGGTCGATCGTCACGGTGTCCTCCAGAGGGATGGCCCAACCAGAGTACCCAAACGCAGAAAAGCCCCGCACCATAAGGTGCGGGGCTTTCCCACAATGATTGTTCGGCGGCGTCCTACTCTCCCACAGGGTCCCCCCTGCAGTACC
>NZ_JBHJTL010000100.1:0-28437 GCF_042264065.1 Streptomyces sp. NPDC056222
GGGGTGCGTTCGTGGGGGGGGGCCCCCCTATCAAAATGGCGGCCCCCCGCTCCGGGTTGACGCTGGTCAGGCAGCGCGGGCTGCTCAGACCTCCACGACGACCGGAAGGATCATCGGACGCCGGCGGTACGTGTCCGAGACCCACTTGCCGACCGAACGACGGATCAGCTGCTGCAGCTGGTGGGGCTCGACCACACCGTCCTGGGCCGACTTGTTCAGGGCCTGCTCGACCTTCGGGATGACGGCGTCGAACGCCGAGTCCTCGATGCCGGAGCCACGGGCGTGGATGTTCGGGCCGCTCACGATCTTGCCGGTCGAAGAGTCCACGACCACGAAGACCGAGATGATGCCCTCGTCGCCCAGGATCCGGCGGTCCTTCAGGTGGGTCTCGGTGACATCGCCGACCGAGAGACCGTCGACGTACACATAGCCGGCCTGGACCTTGCCGACGATCCGCGCCTTGCCGTCGACCAGGTCGACGACGACGCCGTCCTCGGCGATGACGATGTGGTCCTTGGGGACACCCGTCATCGCGCCGAGCTCGGCGTTGGCGCGCAGGTGACGCCATTCGCCGTGGACCGGCATCAGGTTCTTCGGCTTGCAGATGTTGTAGAAGTACAGCAGCTCGCCGGCCGAGGCGTGGCCCGAGACGTGGACCTTGGCGTTGCCCTTGTGGATGACGTTGGCACCCCAGCGGGTCAGGCCGTTGATCACGCGGTACACCGCGTTCTCGTTGCCCGGGATCAGCGAGGACGCCAGGATCACGGTGTCGCCCTGGACGATCCGGATCTGGTGGTCGCGGTTGGCCATCCGGGACAGCGCGGCCATGGGCTCGCCCTGGGAACCCGTGCAGACCAGCACGACCTCGTCGTCCGGCAGGTCGTCGAGGGTCTTCACGTCGACGACCAGGCCGGCCGGGACGCGGAGGTAGCCCAGATCGCGGGCGATGCCCATGTTGCGGACCATCGAGCGGCCGACGAAGGCCACACGGCGGCCGTACTCGTGGGCGGCGTCGAGGATCTGCTGGATGCGGTGGACGTGGCTGGCGAAGCTCGCCACGATGATCCGCTTCTGGGCATTCGCGAAGACGTTCCGCAGGACGTTGGAGATGTCCTTCTCCGGCGGGACGAAGCCGGGGACCTCGGCATTCGTCGAGTCGGACAGCAGGAGGTCGATGCCCTCCTCGCTGAGCCGCGCGAACGCGTGCAGGTCGGTGAGCCGACCGTCCATCGGGAGCTGGTCCATCTTGAAGTCGCCGGTGGCGACGGCCATGCCCGCGGGGGTGCGGATGGCGACCGCGAGCGCGTCCGGGATGGAGTGGTTGACCGCGATGAACTCGCAGTCGAAGGGGCCCAGGTTCTCCCGGTCGCCTTCCTTCACCTCGAGGGTGTAGGGACGGATCCGGTGCTCCTGCAGCTTTGCCTCGATCAGGGCGAGGGTCAGCTTGGAGCCGATGAGTGGGATGTCCGGCTTGAGCCGGAGGAGGTACGGGACGGCGCCGATGTGGTCCTCATGGCCGTGCGTCAGCACGATGCCCTCGACCTCGTCGAGGCGGTCCTTGATGATGGTGAAGTCGGGCAGGATCAGGTCGATGCCCGGCTGCTCCTCCTCGGGGAAGAGGACGCCGCAGTCGACGATCAGCAGCCGGCCTTCGAACTCGAAGACCGTCATGTTCCGGCCGATCTCACCGAGCCCGCCGAGCGGGGTGACGCGCAGGCCACCCTTGGGCAGCTTCGGCGGGGCGCCGAGTTCAGGATGCGGATGACTCAAAAGACTCTCCTCACCACACGCGCCACGTACCGCTTGGGCACGTGGCGCGCATGACATTCGTGCACTTGCTGTTGTCAGTCGATCGTTCACCGATCGGATATTCAGTTATGAAGTCTGTTGTCAGATCTGTACCCCGCCGGCGGCGAGATCGAGCTTGAGCTGGGCGGTTTCCTCCGAGGAGAGCTCCACGAGGGGCAGGCGCAGCGGGCCGGCCGGGAGTCCCTGGAGGGCGAGGGCGGCCTTGGTGGTCATGACGCCCTGTGTGCGGAACATGCCCGTGTAGATCGGCAGGAGCCGCTGGTGGATCTCGGTGGCCTTCTGGACCTCGCCGTTCAGGTGGGCGTCCAGGAGTGCGCGCAGCTCGGGGGTCACGACGTGGCCGACGACGGAGACGAAGCCGCAGGCGCCCACGGAGAGCAGCGGCAGGTTCAGCATGTCGTCGCCGGAGTACCAGGCGAGGCCGGATCGGGCGATGGCCCAGCTGGCACGTCCGAGGTCGCCCTTGGCGTCCTTGTTCGCGACGATCCGGGGGTGCTCGGCGAGGCGGACGATCGTCTCGGTGTCGATCGGGACGCCGCTGCGGCCGGGGATGTCGTAGAGCATCACCGGGAGCTCGGTGGCGTCGGCGATGGCCGAGAAGTGCCGGTACAGGCCCTCTTGCGGGGGCTTGTTGTAGTACGGCGTGACGGCGAGCAGGCCGTGCGCGCCGTCTCGCTCGGCGGTGCGGGCGAGCTCGATCGAGTGGTGGGTGTCGTTGGTGCCGATACCGGCGATGACATGGGCGCGGTCTCCGACCGCGTCCAGTACGGCTCGTACCAGCTCCGATTTCTCCGCGTCGCTGGTGGTCGGGGACTCGCCGGTGGTGCCGTTGATGACGAGGCCGTCGTTGCCTGCGTCCACCAGATGGGCGGCGAGTCGCTGGGCACCGTCGAGGTCGAGTGCGCCGTCAGCCGTGAAGGGCGTGACCATGGCGGTGAGGACCCGCCCGAAGGGGGTCTGCGGAGTGGAGATCGGAGCCATGGGTAACACGCTACTCGCTGCTCAGCGCCCGGTGCCCCCTCGGGGGACGTGTGAAAGGAGCCCGGCACTGCCTGCTCGGGGGTTCAAGCAGTGCCGGGTCCGTTTGATCAGCCTAGATGAACTTCGTGAAACGTCGCAATACGGACACTTCGCGTGACTGGATCGTACATCTGTGCTTTAAGGGGCCACACGGCCGTTCTTGTTGAACGCGGCATAGGTCAGCGGCATGAGCTGCGCCCAGTGCTGCTCCATCTTCTCGCCGACCATCTCGATCTCCCGCTGCGGGAAGGACGGCACCTTGGCCAGCTCGTGCTGAGTGCGCAGGCCGAGGAAGTGCATCAGCGAGCGTGCGTTGCACGTGGCGTACATCGAGGAGAAGAGGCCGACGGGCAGGACCGCGCGGGCGACCTCGCGGGCGACTCCGGCGGCGAGCATCTCCTGGTAGGCCGCGTACGCCTGGATGTACGAGTCCTCCATGACGCGGCCGGTGAGCTCCTGCTGGGCCTCGCTGCCCTCGACGAAGACGTACTTGCCCGGGCGGCCCTCCTGGACCAGCTTCCGGGAGGCGTCGGGAACGTAGAAGACCGGCTCCAGCTCCCTGTAGCGACCCGATTCCTCGTTGTACGACCATCCGACGCGGTGGCGCATGAACTCGCGGAACACGAAGATCGGGGCGCTGATGAAGAACGTCATCGAGTTGTGCTCGAAGGGGCTGCCGTGCCGGTCCCGCATCAGGTAGTTGATGAGCCCCTTGGACCGCTCGGGGTCCTTCTGCAGCTCGTCGAGCGACTGCTCCCCCGCCGTGGAGACGCGAGCCGCCCACAGCACGTCCGAGTCGGCGGCGCTGTGCTTCACCAGCTCGACGGTCACATCGCTGCGGAAGCTGGGCTTGAGGTCTGCTGCGGGGGTGTCGGTCACCGGCGGGGTCCTTCCAAAGTGCGTCGCTCGGGCGGCGCCCACTCTACGGGGAGCTACTGACAGCGGAGTCCGTCACCTGCTCCCACACCCGCCCGGACCACTTTCTTTGGCCAATTCGGGGAAATCGGGCACCGAATGGTGACTTTGCTCGTCTCTATCTGTGACACCTGACACCACAGAGCTCCAAGGAGAGTGGCCCTCATGTTTGGCCGGCGAGAAGCTGTCCCGTTCGCGTTCGTCGCAGATGCCGACCGCTTCCGCAGTAACGTCACTCCGCCGCCAAGGGAGCGCCTCAGCGTCTCCGAGGTCGCGGGCCGTACGCTTGTCGGGCTGACCGTCGTGGCCGGTCTCGTCGGATCGCTGCTCTTCGGAATCCCGTCGATGCAGTCGGGTGCGGCCGAGGGCCACCGGCAGCAGTCCGAGGCTTCCGACAGCCGTTGAGCAGTACGGCCCCCTGGGGTGGCCCGGTCGAGACCACCTGGGTAGCCTCACCGGGCACAGCCCCTTCGAGCGTGCTTGTGAGTGAGGATCAGTCGTGCCCCTGCCTTTTCTGACGGCCGACCGCGCTTTTGACGCGACCGACGACGTCGCGCTGCCGTACGACGACCACGACGAGTGGCGTCGTCCCTACCGGCCAGGACCCTGGCGGGTGGGGGCGGCCGCGCTCGCGCTGCTGCTCGCGTCGTTCGTGCTCTTCGCCGCGGTGATCATCGCCGCGGCCGCGGCCCCGGGTGGTGCCCTCGCGACCTTCGGGCTCGCCGCGGCGATCATCGTCTGTGCACTGCGGGCGCTGCGCGTGGGCACCTGGGTCAGCCGTCATGGCGTGCGCCGGGTCGGGTTCTTCTCGACGGCGACCGTGGCGTGGCCTCAGGTGTCGGAACTGCGCACGGTGCAGCAGCCCGTGCGGTGGCTGGGGTTGCCCCGCACGGTGCAGGGCCAGGCGCTGACTCTCGTACGGCAGGGTGGTGAGCAGATCACGCTGCTCACCGACCACAACGCCGACTTCCTCTCCCGCATCGAGGCCTTCGACCGCGCGGCCGACACGGTCGAGGCGTGGAACGCCGAGTACGGCGCCCACGCCTCGCGTTGAGCTGACCGACCCGCTACGCGTTGACCGTGCGGCCCTCGTGGAGGGCGATCGCCCGCTGCATCGCCTTGCGGGCGCGCGGGGTGTCGCGGGCGTCGTGATAGGCGACCGCGAGCCGGAACCAGCAACGCCAGTCGTCCGGGGAGTCCTCGGTCTCGGCACGCCGCTTCGCGAAGACCTCGTCGGCCGAGTCCCGGTCGATCCGGCCGCCGGCCGTGCGCTTCAACTCGTCCACGGGCAGGCCGTCTTCGGCCTCCAGCTCGCGGGCGAGCAGCTGCGCGTTCCGTGCGAAGGCGGTGTTCTTCCAGAGGAACCAGCCGCCCACGAAGGGCAGCAGGAACGCGACCGCGCCCATGCCCATGGCGGCCGGTTCGCCGGTCAGCAGAAGCAGGACGCCCTCCATCGCGACCACGCCGAAGACGAGGACGAGGACGGTGGCGAGGAAGACGTACGTGATCTTTCCACCCATGGCCGTCAGCCCAGGTCCAGGAAGTGCTCCAGGCCGAAGGTGAGGCCGGGAGTGGTGACCACGCGGCGGGCGCCCAGGAGGATGCCCGGCATGAAGCTGGAGTGGTGCAGGGAGTCGTGACGGACGGTCAGGGTCTCGCCCTCACCGCCGAGCAGCACCTCCTGGTGGGCCAGCAGGCCCCGGAGGCGTACGGCGTGCACAGGAACGCCGTCGACGTCGGCGCCACGCGCCCCGTCCAGGGCGGTCGCCGTGGCGTCCGGCTGGGCGCCGAGGCCGGCCTCGGCGCGGGCCGCGGCGATCAGCTGGGCGGTACGGGTGGCGGTGCCGCTGGGGGCGTCGACCTTGTTGGGGTGGTGCAGTTCGACGACCTCGACGGACTCGAAGTACGGAGCCGCGATCTGGGCGAACTTCATCGTCAGAACAGCGCCGATGGAGAAGTTCGGGGCGATCAGGACGCCGGTCTCCGGGGAGGCGGCGAGCCAGGTGTTCAGCTGCGCGAGGCGCTCCTCGGTCCAGCCGGTGGTGCCGACGACCGCGTGGATGCCGTGGCTCACGCAGTAGTCGAGGTTGTCCATCACCGAGGCCGGGGTGGTCAGTTCGACCGCGACCTGGGCGCCCGCGTCGGCGAGCGTCTCCAGCTTGTCGCCGCGGCCGAGCGCCGCGACCAGTTCCATGTCCTCGGCGGCCTCGACGGCCCGTACCGCCTCGGAGCCGATGCGGCCCTGGGCTCCGAGGACCGCCACGCGCAGCTTGCTCATTGCTCTCTGAACTCTCTCTAGGAGACGGATTCGTGCAGGCGTGCCGCCTGCTTGTCCTTCAGCGGCCCTATGACGGACAGCGAGGGGCGCTGTCCGAGCACATCACGGGCGACCTCGCGGACCTCGTCCGGGGTGACCGAGGCGATCCGGGCGAGCATGTCGTCGACGGACATCTGGGTTCCCCAGCACAGCTCGCTCTTGCCGATGCGGTTCATCAGCGCGCCGGTGTCCTCCAGGCCGAGGACGGTCGAGCCGGAGAGCTGGCCGATGGCGCGGGTGATCTCGTCGTCGGTCAGTCCGTCGGAGGCGACCTTGTCGAGCTCGTCCCGGCAGATCTTCAGCACGTCGTGGACCTGGTTGGGGCGGCAGCCCGCGTACACGCCGAAGAGGCCGCAGTCGGCGAAGCCCGAGGTGTACGAGTACACGCTGTAGGCCAGGCCGCGCTTCTCGCGGACCTCCTGGAAGAGACGGGAGGACATCCCGCCGCCGAGTGCCGTGTTCAGCACGCCGAGCGCCCAGCGGCGCTCGTCGGTGCGGGCCAGACCCGGCATGCCGAGGACGACGTGCGCCTGCTCGGTCTTGCGGCCCAGGACCTCGACGCGGCCCGCGGTGCGGATCGTGCGTCGGCCGTCGCGCGGGGCGACCGGGCGGGCGTCCGTACGGGAGAGGGCGCCGGCCTTCTCGAAGGCGCGGCGGACCTGGCGTACGACCGTGGCGTGGTCGATGTTGCCCGCGGCGGCGACGACCAGATGGGTCGGGTCGTAGTGCTTCTTGTAGAAGCGGGCGATCCGGCCGCGGTCGAGGGCGTTGATGGTGTCGACAGTGCCGAGGACCGGGCGGCCCAGCGGGGTGTCGCCGAACATGGTCTGCGCGAACAGGTCGTGCACGACGTCGCCCGGGTCGTCCTCGGTCATCGCGATCTCCTCGAGGATGACGCCGCGCTCGGCGTCCACGTCCTCTTCGAGGATCAGCGAGCCGGTCAGCATGTCGCAGACCACGTCGATCGCGAGCGGCAGGTCGGTGTCGAGGACACGCGCGTAGTAGCAGGTGTACTCCTTCGCCGTGAAGGCGTTCATCTCGCCGCCGACCGCGTCGAGCGCGGCGGAGATGTCGAGGGCACTGCGTCGCGCGGTGCCCTTGAAGAGGAGGTGCTCCAGATAGTGCGTGGCACCGTTGAGCGTGGGCGTCTCGTCGCGGGAGCCGACGTTCGCCCAGATGCCGAAGGTGGCGGAGCGCACGGAGGGCAGCGTCTCGGTGACGATCCGCAGGCCGCCGGGGAGGGTGGTGCGGCGGACCGTGCCGATGCCGTCCTTGCCCGGGAGAAGCGTTTGGGTACGGGCGACGGCCCGCCCCTCCGAAGAGGGGCGGGCCGTCACACGGGAACTACGGGACGTCACTGGTCGGTGTCGTCCTTCTTGTCCTCGGCAGCGTTCTCTTCGTCCGCCATGACGGGGACGAGGGAGAGCTTGCCGCGCTGGTCGATCTCGGCGATCTCGACCTGGACCTTGGCGCCGACCGCGAGCACGTCCTCGACGTTCTCCACGCGCTTGCCACCGGCGAGCTTGCGGATCTGCGAGATGTGCAGCAGACCGTCCTTGCCGGGCATGAGGGAGACGAAGGCACCGAAGGTGGTGGTCTTGACGACCGTACCCAGGTAGCGCTCGCCGACCTCCGGCATGGTCGGGTTGGCGATGCCGTTGATCGTGGCGCGGGCGGCCTCGGCCTGCGAGCCCTGGGCGGCACCGATGTAGATGGTGCCGTCGTCCTCGATCGTGATGTCGGCGCCGGTGTCCTCCTGGATCTGGTTGATCATCTTGCCCTTGGGGCCGATGACCTCACCGATCTTGTCCACCGGGATCTTGACGGTGATGATGCGCGGCGCGTTCGGGGACATCTCGTCCGGAACGTCGATCGCCTCGTTCATCACGTCGAGGATGTGCAGACGCGCGTCACGGGCCTGCTTCAGCGCGGCGGCCAGGACCGAGGCGGGGATGCCGTCGAGCTTGGTGTCGAGCTGGAGCGCGGTGACGAAGGTCTTCGTACCGGCGACCTTGAAGTCCATGTCGCCGAAGGCGTCCTCCGCACCGAGGATGTCGGTGAGGGCGACGTAGTGGGTCTTGCCGTCGATCTCCTCGGAGATCAGACCCATGGCGATACCGGCGACGGGGGCCTTGAGCGGCACACCGGCGTTCAGCAGCGACATGGTGGAGGCGCAGACCGAGCCCATGGACGTCGAGCCGTTGGAGCCGAGAGCCTCGGACACCTGGCGGATCGCGTAGGGGAACTCCTCGCGCGTCGGCAGCACCGGCACGATGGCGCGCTCGGCGAGCGCTCCGTGGCCGATCTCGCGGCGCTTGGGCGAGCCCACGCGGCCGGTCTCACCGACGGAGTACGGCGGGAAGTTGTAGTTGTGCATGTAGCGCTTGCGGGTCACCGGGGAGAGGGTGTCCAGCTGCTGCTCCATACGGAGCATGTTGAGGGTGGTGACGCCCAGGATCTGGGTCTCGCCACGCTCGAAGAGCGCCGAGCCGTGCACGCGCGGGATGGCCTCGACCTCGGCGGCGAGCGTACGGATGTCCGTGATGCCGCGGCCGTCGATGCGGACCTTGTCCTTGATGATCCGCTCGCGGACCAGCTTCTTGGTCAGCGCGCGGTAGGCGCCGGAGATCTCCTTCTCGCGACCCTCGAAGGCCGGGAGGAGCTTCTCGGCGGCGAGCTCCTTGACGCGGTCGAGCTCGGCCTCGCGCTCCTGCTTGCCGGCGATGGTGAGCGCCTGGGCGAGCTCGCTCTTGACCGCGGCGGTGAGCGCCTCCAGGACGTCGTCCTGGTAGTCGAGGTAGACCGGGAACTCGCCGGTGGGCTTGGCGGCCTTGGCGGCGAGGTCCGACTGGGCCTTGCAGAGGACCTTGATGAAGGGCTTCGCGGCCTCGAGACCGGCGGCGACGACCTCCTCGGTCGGCGCCTCGGCGCCGCCCTTGACGAGCTCGATCGTCTTCTCGGTGGCCTCGGCCTCGACCATCATGATCGCGACGTCGCCGTCCTCCAGGACGCGACCGGCGACGACCATGTCGAAGACGGCGTCCTCGAGCTCGGTGTGCGTCGGGAACGCGACCCACTGGCCCTTGATCAGCGCGACACGGGTGCCGCCGATCGGGCCGGAGAAGGGCAGGCCGGCCAGCTGCGTGGAGCAGGAGGCGGCGTTGATGGCGACCACGTCGTAGAGGTGGTCGGGGTTGAGCGCCATGATCGTCTCGACGATCTGGATCTCGTTGCGCAGGCCCTTCTTGAAGGAGGGGCGCAGCGGCCGGTCGATCAGGCGACAGGTGAGGATCGCGTCCTCGGAGGGGCGGCCTTCCCGGCGGAAGAAGGAGCCGGGGATCTTGCCGGCCGCGTACATCCGCTCCTCGACGTCCACCGTCAGGGGGAAGAAGTCGAGCTGGTCCTTGGGCTTCTTGGACGCGGTGGTGGCCGAAAGGACCATCGTGTCGTCGTCCAGGTACGCCACGGCGGAGCCGGCGGCCTGCTTGGCCAGGCGGCCCGTCTCGAAGCGGATGGTGCGGGTGCCGAAGGTGCCGTTGTCGATGACGGCCTCGGCGTAGTGGGTCTCGTTCTCCACTAGCGGTTTCTCCTACGTGTTCGTCTTTTCGTCCGTCGGCCCGTGTGGCCGGGGACGGTGGTGGAGGAGAAGCGCGCCTTCGGGTGCGGGCCGGTCTTCGATCGAAGCACCCGGGGATTGTGGGGTCCGGGGGCCACTACCGAGGACCGGCGGCGTGCCGGCGGCCTCTCGCTCGTGATGTGGCGTTGTCCGACCAGACTAAGTGCCGGTCGGTACATCGCGCACGTACAGCAAAGGGAGCGGCCCCCTAAACGTGGGAACCGCTCCCTTCACGGCGTCCTTACTTGGCGCCGCCGGCCGCACCGCGGCGGATGCCGAGGCGGTCGACCAGGGCACGGAAGCGCTGGATGTCCTTCTTGGCCAGGTACTGCAGCAGGCGGCGACGCTGGCCGACCAGGATCAGCAGACCACGACGGGAGTGGTGGTCGTGCTTGTGCTGCTTGAGGTGCTCGGTGAGGTCCGAGATGCGGCGGGAGAGCATCGCAACCTGAACCTCGGGGGAGCCGGTGTCGCCCTCCTTCTGGCCGAACTCGGCGAAAATCTGCTTCTTCGTAGCGGCGTCGAGAGACACTCGGTACTCCTCTTGGTGTTCGATGCGCCCACGAGTGCCCCTGGTCTCGTTCTCAGGGGAGCTTCCGTGACTCGGAGGCGAAGGACCGATGAGCGCTGCTTCCAGAGAGATCCGGGAGCGCGTACACAGACGGCCGTCACACAGCGTACCAGCTGTCCGGAGTGCCCCTTACTTACTGGTGAGGGAGCGTGCCGCCATGAAGACGTCCAGGACGGCCAGGCAGAGCGGGACGAGGGAGAGCAGGACGAAGCCCTCGGTCAGGTCGAGGAGGCGGCCCCAGAAGGGCGAGAGGCCCTTCCTCGGGATGATCAGGCCGATCGCGGTGACCAGGGCGGCACCCGCGGCGACGGCTGCGGTGAGCCAGATCGTACGGATGTCCAGGCCGCCGCGGTCCCCGTAGATCAGCAGGTCCTTGACCAGGTCGGCCGGCGGGTTCAGGGAGAGGCCGAGGATCAGCAGGGCGATCGCGGCGATACCGGCGACCAGGACGCAGGCGACCTGGGAGGTGTAGCGGAAGAGCCGGGCCCGCAGCAGCATCGCGAGGCCGGAGGCGAGAGCGAGGAGCTGGCCCCAGACGTTCCCGGCGAAGCCGAGGACCGCGGCGGAGCCGACGACGACGGCGGCACAGCCTCCGACGAGGCCGAGGAGCATCTCGTGGCCGCGCCGGGCCTGGAGGGCGATGCGCTCGCCGTCGACGGGCTGGGCCTCGTCGGGGGTCTGGTTCGGGTCGGCGTGGAACTCGTCGTCGGTGGCGCTGCGCGGGGAGGCGTAGCCGATGGGCAGCCGGGCGAAGCGGGCGGAGAGGCCGGGCAGGAAGGCGACCAGGCCGACGGCGACCGGGGCACAGACCGCGGCGGTCTCGGTGGCCGAGGACTCGGAGAGGATCGCCAGGAAGGTGGCGAGGGTGCCGACGGTGGCCAGGAAGGTCGCCGCGACGAAGGGCGCGTCGCCACTGGGGGTGAGCGCGACCAGGGTGACGGAGGCGACCAGCACGGTCACGCAGCCGAGCAGGAACTGCAGCTGACCGGGGCCCTGGCCGGCGTCGGGTCCGACGATGCCCGAGCCTGCGATGAGCAGCAGCGGGAGGGCGCCGAGGCCGAGGGCGACGGCGGTGGCGCGGTCGCCGTAGACCCGGGCCCGCACGCCGGCGAAGGCGGTCAGCAGGACGCCCGCGGCGCCGGCGACGATGCCGGGGAGGCTGTGCATGTCGTGGCGCACGGGATCCGCGAACCAGAGCACGAAGCCCATCAGGACCAGCAACAGAACTCCGCCGACGAGTCCGGCGCCGCGCAGCAGGTCGTCGCTCCACAGGTGCCGGTCACGGGTGACGGCGGAGGCGACGGCGTCGGAGACGTCGTCGAAGACGGCGGGCGGCAGCGACTGCGCGAAGGGGCGCAGCGAGAGGACCTCGCCGTCGAGGACCTGCTGGGCGGCGAGGGTGCGTGCCCCGTCGAGGACCGAGCCGTCGCGCCGGACGAGGTGGTAGCCGGTCGGAGTGCCGGCGGACTGGGTCTGGCCGGTGAGCCGCAGGATCTCCGGATAGACGTCGGCGACGGCGATGTCCTCCGGGAGCGCGACGTCGATACGACTGTCCGGCGCCACGACGGTGACACGGCAGAAGCCGGTCGCTGCGGTCGTACTCACGTGTCTGGACCCCCTGATTCGCGGTTGCGCACAGTGCGCGCGCCACCCTACCGGGGACGGGCACAGGTAGCTGCAAGTAGGATCGCCGTCTCATGGGGGAGGCCGTCGCTCACGGGGGCGCCGGTGCGGAACTCCCGCACGAAGTCCGCCCGTAACGAGGGATTGATGCGCCGGTGAGCCAGATCGTCGTCAAGCGCCCGCCGAGGTCGCTTCCTCCGGAAGTACCCAGTGAGGAACTGGTCCTGGAGTCCCCACCCGAACTGCCGCGCGGGCAGCAGGAGGGCATTCTGATGCAGCTCCTGCCGATGCTCGGCATGGGCTCCTCGGTGGTGTTCTTCTTCATGCCTGGGGCGCATCCGTTCATGCGCATCATGGGCATCCTGATGCTTGTCTCGACCGTCGCGATGGTCATCGCGCAGCTCGTGCGGTTCCGGAAGGGTACGCAGGGGCAAATTGCCGATGTCCGGCGGGACTACCTCAAATACCTCGCGCAGACCCGGCGTACGGTCCGGCGCACCGCGCGCAAGCAGCGCGACGCGCAGCTCTATCTGCACCCCGCCCCCGAGCAGTTGTGGTCGGTGGTGGCCGAGGGCTCGCGGGTGTGGGAACGCCGCGTGGGCGACAAGGACTTCGGGCAGGTACGGATCGGGCTCGGCGCCCAGCAGTTGGCGACGCCCCTGGTCGCGCCGGACACCGCGCCGGTGGACGAGCTGGAGCCGCTCTGCGCGGGTGCGATGCAGCAGTTCCTGGCCGTGCACGGTTCGTTGGACGGGCTGCCGATGGCGGTCTCGATGCGCGCCTTCTACCACGTGACGGTCTCCGGTGAGCCGGAGGCGGCGCAGGCCGCGGCACGCGGCATGGTCTCCCAGCTGGTGACGCTGCACTCCCCCGACGATCTGATGCTGGCCGTGGTCGCGTCCCGGGGTGCGCAGGAGCGCTGGGACTGGACGAAGTGGCTGCCGCACACGCAGGTGGCGGGACAGGTCGACGGCGCGGGCAGCAAGCGGCTGTTCGGCGACGACCTCGGTGAGCTGGAGTCGATGATCCGCTCCCGGCTCGACGGCCGGCCGCGGTTCAGCCGCGACAACCAGCCGGTCCTTGACCAGCCGCATGTCGTGGTGGTCCTCGACGGCGGAATGGTGCCGCCGGACTCGCTGTTCGCGGCGCCCGAGGGGCTGCAGGGCGTGACCATCGTCGAGGTGATCTCCGGTGAACTCGACGAGCCGCGCGGTGGGCTGTCGGTCGTCGTACGGCCCGGGCGGCTTCGTCTGGAGTCGGGCGGCGGTTTCGCCTACGAGGGGCTGCCCGACGGGATCTCGCTTCCGGCCGCCGAGGCGCTGGCGCGGCAGCTCGCGCCGCTGCGGATGGGCGGCGGGGACGACGACGAACCGCTGCTCGCCAACCTGGACTTCACGGATCTGCTGAACCTGGGCGACGCGGCCTCGGTGGACGTGGCGCGGACCTGGCGGCCCCGGTCGGTGGCGGAGCGGCTGCGTGTGCCGATCGGTGTCGGCGAGGACGGCCAGCCGGTCATGCTGGACCTCAAGGAGGCCGCGCAGGAGGGCATGGGCCCGCACGGTCTGTGCGTGGGTGCGACCGGTTCCGGAAAGTCGGAGCTGCTGCGCACGCTCGTCCTCGGTCTCGCGGTGACGCACTCCTCGGAGACGCTGAACTTCGTGCTCGCGGACTTCAAGGGTGGTGCGACCTTCGCGGGCATGTCCCAGATGCCGCACGTAGCTGCCGTGATCACCAACCTCGCCGACGACCTCACGCTCGTGGACCGCATGGGCGACGCGATCCGCGGTGAACTGCAGCGCCGTCAGGAGCTGCTCCGCTCGGCGGGCAACTACGCCAACATCCACGACTACGAGAAGGCGCGGGCGGCCGGTGCTCCGCTGGAGCCGCTGGCCTCGCTGGTCCTGGTCATCGACGAGTTCTCCGAGCTGCTGACGGCGAAGCCGGACTTCATCGACATGTTCATCCAGATCGGCCGTATCGGCCGCTCCCTGGGTGTGCATCTGCTGCTGGCCTCGCAGCGGCTGGAGGAGGGCAAGCTCCGCGGCCTGGACACGTATCTGTCGTACCGGATCGGTCTGCGGACGTTCTCGGCGGCCGAGTCGCGCACGGCGATCGGTGTGCCGGACGCGTACCACCTGCCGTCGGTGCCGGGTTCGGGCTATCTGAAGTTCGGTACGGACGAGATGACCCGGTTCAAGGCGGCGTACGTCTCCGGTACGTACCGCACCGGCGGGCCGCGGCTGACGGCCGGGCAGATGCCGATCGAGCGGCGGCCGGCGGTCTTCACGGCCTCGCCGGTTCCGGTCGTGTACGCGGCGCCCGACCCGGCGTATCTCACGGCCCAGCGCGAGGAGGAGGACGAGGCGCTCGCGGACACCGTCCTCGACGTGATCGTGCGCCGGCTGGAGGGGCAGGGCGTGCCCGCCCACCAGGTGTGGCTGCCGCCGCTGGACCAGGCTCCGTCGCTCGACCAGCTCCTGCCGGGACTGGCGCCGACCGCGGACCGGGGTCTGACGGCGACCGAGTACACCCGTCCCGGCGGTCTGACGGTGCCGCTCGGCCTCATCGACAAGCCCTTCGAGCAGCGGCGCGAGGTGCTGTACCGGGACTTCTCCGGTGCGGCGGGCCACATGATGGTGGTCGGCGGTCCGCAGTCCGGCAAGTCGACGCTGATGCGGACGCTGATCTCGTCGTTCGCGCTGACCCACACCCCTGCCGAAGTGCAGTTCTACGCACTGGACTTCGGTGGTGGCGGCATGGTGTCGCTGGCCGATCTGCCGCATGTCGGCGGAGTCGCGTCCCGGCTGGACCCCGAGCGGGTGCGCCGTACGGTCGCGGAGGTGCTCGGCGTGCTGAACCGGCGCGAGGAGTTCTTCCGTTCGAACTCGATCGACTCGATCTCCACCTACCGGCGCAAGCGCGCCGCGGGTGAACTGCCCGGCGAGGCCTGGGGAGACGTCTTCCTGATCGTCGACGGCTGGGGCGGTTTCCGCAACGAGTACGACGGGTTGGAGCCGGTCGTCTCGGACATCGCGGCGCGCGGTCTGGGCTACGGCATCCACGTGGTCATCACCGCGGCCCGGTACATGGAGGTGCGGGCCGCGCTGAAGGACCAGATGCTGGGGCGTCTGGAGCTGCGGCTCGGCGATGTCATGGACTCCGAGTTCGACCGCAAGGTCGCGGCGAACGTCCCGCCGGGCGTGCCCGGTCGTGGCCAGGTGCCGGAGAAGCTGCACTTCATGGGCGCGCTGCCGCGGATCGACGGGTCGAACTCGGCGGTGGACCTGTCGGAGGGCACGACCGCGTTCGTGCAGGCCGTGAAGAGCAGCTGGGCGGGCGCGCCCGCTCCGGCGGTGCGGCTGCTGCCGCGCCGGCTGCCGGCGGAGCAGCTGCCGAAGGGCTTCGAGTACCCGCAGCACGGCATCGCGATCGGTATCGACGAGACGAACCTGGAGCCGGTGTTCGTCGACTTCGAGACGGACCCGTTCTTCCTGATCTTCGGCGAGAGCGAGACCGGCAAGACGGGCCTGCTGCGGCTGATCGCCAAGCAGCTCTGCGAGCGGTACACCCCGGAGCAGGCGCGGATCGTGGTCGGCGACTACCGGCGAACGATGCTGGAGGCGGTCGCGCCCTCGCACCTGCTCGAGTACGCGCCGATGGCGTCCGCCATGCAGATGCACATGGACGCCATCAACACGGTGATGACGAAGCGGGCGCCGAAGCCCGACATCACCCCGCAGCAGCTGCGGGACCGCAGCTGGTGGACGGGCCCTCAGCTGTACGTCCTGGTGGACGACTTCGAGCTGGTGGCGACGAACTCGGGCAACCCGCTCCAGGTGTTGGTGGAGAACCTGCCGTTCGCGCGGGACGTCGGCATCCGCTTCATCGTGGCGCGCAGCTCGGCGGGCGCGTCGAGGGCGATGTACGAGCCCTTCATGCAGCGCGCCAAGGAGCTGGGCGCCCAGGGCGTCATCCTTTCCGGCGACCCGGGCGAGGGCGACATCCTCGGCAACGTCCGCGCCCGTCCGATGCCCCCCGGCCGCGGCACCTTCGTCTCCCGCAAGCGCGGGACGCCGCTGGTGCAGCTGGGGTGGCTGCCGGAACAGCACTAGGGAGCGGTGGGTTTCGGCGAGCTGTGGGGGCAGGCGCGAGGGAGTCCATGGAGCGTGTGCTCAGGGGCTCGGCGGAAGCGCCGCCTCCCGGCCACCGTGCGCCGGCCCCGCCGCCCCTGACGGGGCCCGTGAGGCGGTTCCCCGGGGCGCTCGCGGCGACGGCCGTATGCCTGCCGGACGAGGGCGCGGACATCGCCGTCCACACGGACGCCGACGGCCGGTTCGTCCCGGTGCTCACCCGTGAACGGGGCGGAGTCGGCCCGGCCGCTCCGCCTCGATCCGGTGCTCGAGCTCAACCCCGTTGGTCGGGTCTCCGTGCGGCTTCCCGTCTCCGGCGTACGGGCCGCAACCGGGCGGCTCGGCCACTAGGCTGATCCACACGCTCGATCACAGCACGAGGCTCGTTCACAGCACAGATAAGGATCGCGCCGATGGCCGACGCCAGTGAGAAGGAACGACAGAAGGAAGAGCTCTACGCGCTCGACATCTCCGACGTCGAGTGGCAGGGCCCTCCCGGGACCTCTCCGGACGAGGAGCGGGTGGAGATCGCCCATCTGCCCGAGGGGGCGGTGGCGATGCGGTCGTCCCTCGACAAGGGCACTGTGCTGCGGTACACGAAGGCCGAGTGGGACGCGTTCGTCCTGGGTGCGCGTGACGGGGAGTTCGATCTCCGCTAGGCGCGGCGCATACGCGTGAGGGGGTGGCCCGTACGGAACGGGCCACCCCCTCACGCTTGTCCACGGGATGTCACATCATCATGCGGAACCGGGCCGCGTTGCCCTTGTCGGTGTCGCGGTAGCCGATCACGGACTCGTCGAGCAGCACCGCGATGCGCTGCAGGTCCTGGTTGATGGCGGCCTGGTCGTTGGTGATGCGGCTCTGGCTCTCCTGGTACGCCTGCTTGGCCTCACCCTCCCAGTTGGAGGCGACGCGGTTGACGTCCCTCATGAGGTCGGAGAGCTTCTGGGAGAGCTGGGAGGCGGTGAGGCGGACGTCGCCGGCCGCCTGCGTCACGGTGTCGTAATTGACGGCAGTCGTCATGTTCTTGGCTCCTGGAGTGAGAGATGCGCGAAGGCGAGAAGGTGTGGACGGGCCGTGAGGCTCAGGCCATGCCGAGGATGGCGCTCTGGCCCTGGCTGGTGTCGTCCATCTTCCGGAAGCCGCGGATGCGCTCCTCCTCCTCGGCCGTGAAGCCGTCGGCGCTCATCCGCATGAACTCCTCGAGCTTGATGAGCTCGACGCGCATGTTCTTCAGGCGCAGGTTCAGGTCGCCCTGCACCCGGTCGAATTCCTTCTGTGCCGCGCCCTGCCATCCGGCCTGGATGCGGTCCACCACGCCGTTGAGCGAGGTGATGCGGGCCTGGATCTCGTCGTGGAAGTCCTGGATCCGGCCGGCCAGCTTGGTCTGTTCGGCACTGGTTACGTTCAGGTTTGGATTCGACATCTTGCCCCTTCTTCCTTCGGTGGCTCTCGACGGTCCCTGCCGTCGGGCCTTCCGGTCGTGATATGGACGGGAATCTCTTGATGCCGCCCCCGTGCAGGGTCACTTCACTGCCGTGCCCCCGACAGTCACTCTAGCCATTTGGTACGACAGTTCCAACTGCAAAGGGCCGAACTGGTACATGACTGTTTCGACTCATCGGGCGACCCCCTGGCGCCGCCGCCCGTCACGGATCACGATGGCCGTACCGGCGACCACGGCCACCAGCACACCACCGATCCCCAGCGCGTACGTGGCGAGTCGTTCGGTGCGCTCCTGAGGCGTCTCCGTGACCGCCAGATGGGCCGCTTCGGGCGCCGGCGGCTTCGGCGGCCCGGGGTCCTCGGTGGGCGCCATCGGCTGCGGTTCCGGCCCATCGGCGAGCGCCCTGACCGGGTCGACGACGCCCCAACCGACGTGGTTGTCCCGACCGTTGACGGACCGTACGGCGGTCTGCTCGATGCGGGCCACGACCTGGGCGGGCTTCCAGTCCGGGTGCTTCGCCCGCAGGAGGGCGGCGACGCCGGAGACGTACGGGGCGGAGAAGCTGGTGCCGTTGTCGACGCACTGGCCGCCGCCGGGGACGGTGGAGACCATGTCGACGCCGGGGGCCGCGACGCCCACCATGGTCCCGGACTGGGAGAACGGGGCCCGTTCGTTGTTGCGGTCGGAGGAGGCGACGGCGAGCACCCCGGGGAAGGCCGCGGGGTAGGTGAACTTGAGTTTGCCGTCCATGCCGTCGTTGCCCGCGGAGGCGACGACGACGACGTTCTTCTCCAGAGCCCGGGCCACCGCCTTGGCCATCGCGGAGTCCGGGCTCTGGATCTGCGCGGTGTCCTGCGAGATGTTGATGACATGGGCGCCCTTGGCGACGGCGTGGTCGATCGCCAGCGCCATCGTGTCGGACTTGCCGCTGTTCTTCTCGTCGTTCTGCCGGATCGGGATGATCGTGGCCTCGGGGGCGAGCCCGACGAAGCCGGTGCCGGAGCGGGGTCGGGCGGCGACGATGCCGGCGACCTTGGTGCCGTGGCCGACCTCGTCCACCGTGCCGTCGGTCTTGCCGCGCTGCTCGTCCCCGGGGCCCGGGTTGTCCTTGTCGGGCTTCAGGTAGTCCTTGCCCGCCTTGGCGTCGACCGCCGTCTTCAGCTGCGGGTTGACGTCGTCGACTCCGGTGTCGATGACGGCGACGCGGATGCCCTTGCCCTTGGTGTCCTGCCAGAGCTCGTCGAGCAGCACCCGCTGGAGCGACCAGGGGATGCCCTCGATCTGCTTCTTCATCGGGAAGGTGCACTCGCCGCTGCCGTCGAGGCGGACGTCGTGCGGCTCCGCCGCGACCGCGGGCGTCGCGGCGAGGATCCCCGTGAGGGCCGTGGCGGTGAGCAGGGCCGCCGTTCGGTACGTTACCACTGCCACCTCCTTACGAACCCTGCGGCTGACGCGCGCTGTTGGTGTCGAGCCTCGGCCCCTTGGAAAGGAACTCCGACCACGTGATCGGCACGAGGAGCGGGGTGACCTTCTCGTAGCCGAGACGAGTCTGTGCCTCGCTCGGTTCCGGGCGGCCGTCGGTCTGCTTGCCGTCCTGGTCCCCGGCGCCGATGTCGGAGTGGGCCGCGTCGCTGTCGCCGTTGGCCTGCACGGCGTAGCGCAGGCCGGTGTCGGTGACGAGGAAGAGCGAGCCGTCGGGCTTGCTCTGGTTGCCCTGGATCTGGGTGTAGAGCAGGCCGCTGCCCGGGGTGACGTACGTGCTGGTGCCGCCGGCGGTGATCTCGGCGGGGTACTGCGTACCGGCCCAGGTGGTCAGCGTCGTACGGCCCTTGTCGTCGACCTGGTTGAGCACGCTGCACAGGGTGTCCCGGGCGCCCGCGCCGGCGACCGTGTTGACCTGCTCGGACTTGCGGGTCGGCCACCGGTACTGCGCGCCGAAGGTGACGGAGTCCGGGGTGAACGAGGCCGCGTCGACGGTGGTCGCCTTGCCGTCCATGTCGAGGGCGTCGGTCTGCGGCGAGTTGATGAGCAGCCAGGCGGTGAACTCCGAGACCGGCTGGACCTTTCCGGGCAGGACCACGTAGTGCTGCGGCCCGGAACCGGTCTGGCCCAGCAGCACCATGCCGACCCGGTCCTCGGTCTGGCTGAGGTTGCCGCCGCCGATGCCGGCCGGGTCGCCGACCTTGCCGGGGATCTGCGGGAACTCGATGGGGCTGCCGGTGTGCAGGGTGGCCAGCCAGTCGTCCGTGACCTGCTGGGGCTCCTTGTTGAGGCCGACGAGCGCCGTGGTCAGACCGGCGGACTCGGCCGGGTCGCCGGGCACCCGGTACTTCGTACCCCGGTGGTCGATGAGGTAGCGGGCCCTGTCCTTCTGCCCCTGGACGTACATCATCTGCCCGTCCTTGAGCTGCCCGCTGCCCTCGGTGCGGTTGAAGTCCCGCTGGGCGAAGACGAACGTGGCCTTCTGGACGCTGGATCCCTTGCCGCCGCCGGGCTGTTCGCACACGGCCCAGCGCTTGGCCTTGCCCGCCTCGTCCGCGTTGGGGAGCCGGTCGGGGGCGTACGGGATGCCGAGGATCGGGCCGCGCGGCGGTTTGCCCGCGTCGAGCAGCTTGTCGTCGACCTGGATGACCGCGAACTCCTGCGGTGTGAGCAGGAGCCGCGCCGATGCCAGGTTGAGGACCGGGTGGAGCAGGGTCTTCTTGTCCTTGCCCTTGCCGGTGGAGAGCACGACGTACCGGGTGGTCGACTGCTTGCCGACGATCACCTTGCTGCCGGGCTTGTCCCAACCCTTGGGGGCCTTGGGGCTGAACATGCCCCAGGCGCCGAACCCGGCGAGCACCACCGCGCCCACGATCAGGCCGGGGACGATCGCCCGCAACGGCCTCGGCGCTCCCTCCTCCGTGCCCGAGGGCGAAGGTTGGAGGAATGCGGCCACCGTGCGCTTCTTCGCAAAGGTGTACGCGTTGAGCTCATCCCGCCGTGATGCCATGAGTCCCCATTTTCGTCAGGCGCAGTCTTCACCGACGAGACCGGGGGGCATGGCACCCGGGCTCCGGCTGTCGGACCGGCCCCCTACTATGCCTGCTGTCCGGTGGTGCTTGTGGGGCGGGTAGGGTGAACCAGCCGCCAAAGCCCTGGCGGGCCAGGGTGATCGGGACGAATTGGGGGGATTCTCCATGATGGCATCCGCTACGCGGACGCGGACGCGGCGTGCGGCGGCCGCACCCTCCTCGGCGCCTCCGGCGCAGACCTCGGCGGGCGCGCCGTCGGCCGTCTCGCCTCGACTTCAGGCACGTCCGGGACACTTCGGATCGTTCCGATTGCAACAGCTCGTACTGATTGAGGTCGCGGCGGCGCTGCTGCTCGTGGCCTGGGTCGTCGAGCCGCTGCTGCTGGTGCCCGCCGGTGTCGTCGCCGCGCTGCTGGTCCTGCTCGCGGTGGTGCGCAGACACCGTCGCTCGATGCCGGAGTGGCTCGCCACCTACCTCGCCCTGCGCACCCGTACGCGCCGGGCAGCCTCGCTCGTTCTCCCGGAGGGCACGGAACCCGGCCTCGCGCCGGTCGTGGAGTGCGATCCCGCGCTGCGCACCTACGCGTACAGCGACCGGGACCGCCGGCCGGTCGGGATGGTCGGCGACGGCACCTTCCTCACCGCGCTGGTGCGCGTCGAGTCGGAGGCCACGGCGCTGCGTCCGGACCGCGCGGCACGCCCGCTGCCGGTCGCGCTCGTCCGGGACGTCCTGGACGTGGACGGGATCAGGCTGGAGTCGGCGCAGATCGTGCAGCACACGCAGCCGGCGCCCGCCCCGCATCTGCCGGAGCAGTCGATGGCCAGGCGGAACTACGCGCCGCTGCAGGCGCAGACGGGTTCGCCGGCGCTGCGGATCACGTGGGTGGCTCTGAAGCTGGACCCGGAGCTCTGCCCGGAGGCGGTCGCCGCCCGCGGCGGTGGCCTGGAGGGCGCGCAGAAGTGTGTGGTGCGGGCCGCGGACCAGTTGGCGAGCCGGCTGGCCGGCGCCGGGTTCAAGGCGACCGTGCTCACCGAGCAGGAGCTGATCGCCGCGCTGGCGACGTCGACGTGCGCGAGCCCGATGGCGATCGCGCAGGCGGGACGCGGCCAGGCGCAGGCGCGGCGGACCCAGGAGACCGCACGGACCTGGCGGGTCGACGACCGTCGCCATACGACGTACTGGGTGGGGCGCTGGCCTCAGCTGGGAAGCACGGGTGGCGCGGGTGCGTCGATGCCGCAGCTGATCGCGCTGTTGACCTCGCTCCCGGCGCTCGCGACGACGTTCAGTCTGACGCTGAGCGGCGGTGACCGTCAGGAGGTGACGGTGGCCGGGCACGTACGGATCACCGGTCGCAGCGACGAGGAGCTCGTGGCCGCGCGGCACGAACTGGAGCGTGCGGCGCGCGGGGTGAAGACGGGTCTGGTGCGGCTTGACCGCGAACAGGTGCCGGCCATGCTGGCTTCGCTGCCGCTCGGGGGTGCGCGCTGATGTCCTTCTCCACCACGCCTTCTTCTTCGCCTTCTTCTCAGTCTGCTCCCGGCACTCGGGGTACGGACGCCGGTTCCGTCAGGCGCGGCGCGTCCGGACGCGGTGCGGGTAGGGCCGCACGGCCCAGATTCGGCTTCGGGCTCGTCGGTCCGCGCCGCGACCGGCACGCGGTACCGCTGGAGCAGCTCGGCGCGCTCGGCCTTCCGGTCGGCGACGACGGCATGGTCATCGGCGTGGACGCCGAGGGCCGGCCCGCGGTGCTCGGCATCAACCGCCCCACGCCGTACGACGTGACGCTGATCGGCGGTCTGTGGACGGCGCAGGTCATGGCGTTGCGCGCGGCGGCGACCGGGGCCCGGGTGGCCGTGGAGACCGGCCGGGCGCAGGCGTGGACCGGGCTCGCGCAGGCCGCGGGCGGCGGTCAGCCGTGCATCACGCTGCACGATGTCGGCCGGGTCCCGCCGCAGGGTGCGTCGGCCGGCAGCCCGGTGGTCGTGGTGCGGGACTGCGGAATGCGTCCGCCGCGCGGCCGGGTCGTGTCCGGCCCCTGGCAGTCGGTGGTGACGCTGCTGCCGTACCTGAGCCCGGTGGCCCCGCGCCTCCTGGAGAAGTCCTCGCTGGTCGGCATCCAGCGGGTGTCCCCGGACGAGGCCACGCAGATCGCCCGCATCATGGGCCTGCCGCGCGCGGAGTCGGAGGCACTGTCGACGCTCGCCGACGGCGTGACCCTGTGGTGCACGCCGAGCGATCGGCAGTTCGTGATGACGCAGGCGACGGATGCCGAGACCGGATTGTTGGGCAGCGCGCGCCGGATGGACTGACGGCGCGACAATTTCCCATCCCGTCCATTTTTGTACGGGTTTGAATCGCCACGTGGTCACCTGCGGTTCACTCTGCGGTGCCGGTAGGTCACTTGGGGGCGAGACGTGATCTACGGGACAGACGTGGGCGGGCAGCCGGGCCTGCCCCACGGACACGGTTGGCGTTTAGGGTGGGTAGGGCCCGCCCACGACAGCACAAGGGTGCGCGACCACACCAGGAGGCAAAGTGAACGGCGATCGGGACGAGATCCACGGGGGTTGGAATCCACCCGCCGATGATCAGTCCGACGCGGATCCCGCCGAGATGACGGGTGAGTTCACCATCGACTACACCCCTCCGGCCTGGTACACGCAGAACGCGTCGGAATCGGCCGGCTCCGGGACGTCCGGCAGCGCCGGGGGTGCGACGCCACCGCCGCCGAGCGGTGCGCCCGTTGCTGTTCCGGGGCTTCCGTCCGGCAGCGGTTTCGAGCCCAACTGGGCGCCCCAGGCGCCTGTGCCGCCGGCTCCGGCCCCGGTTGTTCCCGCTCCTGTCGCGCCCGCCCCGGTCGCCCCTCCCGCGCCTGCCCCGGCACCTGTAGTGCCCGCACCGGCCGTTCCCGCCGACGGTGGGTCGTTCGGGGGCGGCGACCTGGAGAGCGGCGCCACCATGCGCTTCTCCCCCGCCGCGCTGAAGCGTGAGATGGCGGAGATCTCCGAGCGCGCGGCGACTGCCTCGACCGCGAACGCACCCGGCACGGAAACCGGCGTGGGCTCCACCTCCGGTGAAGCGGCGGGCCATGGGTCCGTCGGTGGTCAGGCGCAGCCTTCGCCGGCCGTACCGACCGCGACGGACGGCCCGGTGGACCCCGGTACCGGCGCGGGCACGCCGTCCACGTTCGACATCCACGGAACTCCCGCCGCGGCCCCGGCCGGATCCGAGAGCGGATCCACGGAGGCCGGCGCGGGCGACCGGAGTGTTGCCGAGGGCGGCAGCCCCGGCCTGTCGGAGAAGGACGAGTCGGCCGCCACCGGCGCCTCCGCGGGCGAGCTCTCGTCGGCGGACGCCGAAGGCTCCGCACCGACGGACGGCGCCACGGGCACGGCGCCGGAGGCCGGCGAGGCGCCCGGCACCCCGGCCCTGCCGGCGGGCGGGAGCACCCAGCGGGACACCTCTGAAGCCGGCGACGGCGCGGCGCTCGCGCTTCCCTCGGGCGACTCCCCGTCCGCCGACGCGCCGTCGGACGAGGCGGGTGACGGCGCCGCGCTCGCGCTGCCGGCCGCCGGCACGCCCGAGGACTCCGTTCCCGCGACCACCGAACCCCAGGACGCGGTCCCCGCCGCGCTGCCGCCCGCCCTGCCTCCGGCGCCCGAGCCGTGGAGCCCCGCCGCGCCGCAGGGCGGTGCCGGGCTGCCTCCGCTGCCGCCGTCGTTCCAGCCCGCGGCCCCCGCGGCCGCGCCGCAGTGGCCGGCCCCGGCTCCCGCGGGCGACCAGTCGACGCCGCCGGCGGCCCCGCTGCCGGCCGCCGCCTCCTGGCCGGCCCCGACGCCCCCGAACGCACCCGTGCCGCCGCAGGGCACGCCCGGTGGCTACGGCTTCCCGCAGCCCGGTCAGCCGCTGCCCGCACCCGTCCCGCCGCAGGGCCAGGGCGCCTACGGGTTCCCGAACCCGGCCCTGCAGCCGGCGCCGCAGACGCCCGAGGCCAACGCCCCCGCACCGCAGGGTGGGTACGGCTTCCCGCACCCAGGCGCACAGCCCGCACCCCAGGCACCCGAAGCCGGCGCTCCGGCGCCGCAGGGCGGGTACGGCTTCCCCCACCCGGGAACTCCGGGCGCCCAGCCGGCCCCGCAGGGCGGCTACGGCTTCCCCCACCCGGGCGCACAGCCCGCACCCCAGACACCTGAGGCCAACGCCCCAGCCCCGCAGGGTGGGTACGGCTTCCCGCACCCAGGCGCACAGCCCGCACCCCAGGCACCCGAAGCCAACGCCCCAGCCCCGCAGGGCGGGTACGGCTTCCCCCACCCCGGCGCACAGCCCCCGCAGAACCCGCAGGTGCCCGGGCAGATGCACCCGGATCACCAGGTGCCGCCCCACCAGGCGCCCGTTCCGCCGCAGGCCGGGCAGCAGCCGCCGGTCGATCCGCGAACCGGGGCCGCCTGGCCCACCGCGGTCACGCACGACCAGCGCGAGCGTTCCGTGCCGGGTGCCCCGCTCGGGTACAACGCGGCCGTGGAGCTCTCCTCCGACCGTCTGCTGCGCAACAACAAGCAGAAGGCCAAGTCCAGCCGGAACCCCGGCGCCTCCGCCCGCTTCAAGATCGGCGGCAAGAAGGAGGAGGCCGAGCGGCAGCGCAAGCTCGACCTGATCCGTACGCCGGTCCTGTCCTGCTACCGGATCGCGGTCATCTCCCTCAAGGGCGGTGTCGGCAAGACCACGACGACCACCGCGCTGGGCTCGACCCTGGCCACCGAGCGACAGGACAAGATCCTGGCGATCGACGCCAACCCGGACGCGGGCACGCTCGGCCGCCGGGTGCGGCGCGAGACCGGGGCCACCATCCGTGACCTCGTGCAGGCGATCCCGTACCTCAACTCGTACATGGACATCCGCCGCTTCACCTCGCAGGCGCCCTCCGGTCTGGAGATCATCGCCAACGACGTGGACCCGGCCGTCTCGACGACGTTCAACGACGAGGACTACCGGCGCGCGATCGACGTCCTGGGCAAGCAGTACCCGATCATCCTGACCGACTCCGGTACGGGTCTGCTCTACAGCGCGATGCGCGGTGTGCTCGACCTCGCCGACCAGCTGATCATCATCTCCACCCCGTCCGTGGACGGTGCCTCCAGCGCGTCGACGACGCTCGACTGGCTCTCCGCGCACGGATACGCGGAGTTGGTGCAGCGCTCCATCACGGTCATCTCCGGAGTGCGCGAGACCGGCAAGATGATCAAGGTCGACGACATCGTGCAGCACTTCCAGACCCGCTGCCGCGGGGTCGTGGTGGTGCCGTTCGACGAGCACCTGTCGGCGGGCGCCGAGGTCGACCTCGACATGATGCGGCCGAAGACGCGCGAGGCGTACTTCAACCTGTCCGCGATGGTCGCCGAGGACTTCGTGCGGGCGCAGCAGGCGCAGGGGCTGTGGACCGGTGACGGCCAGGGCGGCGTTCCGCCGCACATGGCACCGCCGATGCCCGGTCAGCCCGGTCAGCCGATGCCCGGTCAGCCCGGTCAGCCGATGCCCGGTCAGCCCGGTCAGCCGATGCCCGGTCAGCCGTACGGCGGTCAGCCGGCACCCGGTCAGCCGTACGCGCCCCAGGCCCCGCAGCCGGGTCAGCCGTACGGAGACCAGCCGGGTCAGCAGCCGTACCCGCAGGCACAGCCGCAGCCGTACCCGCAGCAGCAGCCCTACCCGCAGCAGCCCGGTCAGCCCGGTATGCCGCAGGGCTGGCAGCAGCCTCCGCAGGCACCGCCAGCCCCTCAACAGTAAGGCGTCAGAGGACTGGACCAATGAGGCTCCGCACCGGCTCCCCGGTGCGGAGCCTCTTGGCATTCCCGCAGCCCACAAGGGGTTTGAGTCATCGTTGACGCCGCTCCGTCACCGCTGATAAACCTTCGCTTCACCAGTTGGCGCCCCAAGATCGACGACAGAACCCCAACGCGAGGTCACGTCCCATGGTCAAGGTCACGAAGGTTCCCTCCCGCCAGGTCGCCCCCCGAAGACTCCCCCGGCTGCTCCTCGCCGCAGGTGTCGCCGCCACCACGCTCGTGGTCGCGCCCCAAGCAACCGCCCGGACCACCGCCCAAGCAGCCGACGAGAACAGCACGCTCACCGTCGCGGTCTCGCAGAGCGTCGACTCCCTGAGCCCCTTCCTCGCGCAGAAGCTCGTCTCCACCAGCATCCACCGGTTGGCCTACGAGTACCTGACGAACTACGACGCGAACGACGCCAAGCCGATCCCGGGCCTGGCGACCGAGTGGAAGTCCTCCCCCGACAAGCTGACGTGGACGTACACGATCCGCAAGGACTCGAAGTGGTCCGACGGGAAGCAGGCCACGGCCGAGGACGCCGCCTGGACCTTCAACAAGATGATGACGGACGAGAACGCCGCCACCGCGAACGGCAGCTTCACGTCCAACTTCAAGAAGGTCACCGCGCCCGACCCGCAGACGCTCGTCATCGAGCTGAAGAAGCCCCAGGCCACGATGACGGCGCTGGACGTGCCGATCGTGCCCAAGCACGTCTGGGAGAAGGTCGGCGACTTCTCCAAGTTCAACAACGACCAGCAGTTCCCGATCGTCGGCAACGGCCCGTTCGTCATCACGGACTTCAAGGTCGACCAGTACATCAAGCTGAAGCCGAACAAGGACTTCTGGCGCGGCACGCCCAAGTTCGACGAGCTGGTGTTCAAGTACTACAAGGACGGTGACGCGGCCGTCGCCGCGCTGCAGAAGGGCGAGGTGTCCTTCGTACCGAACCTGACGCCCGCTCAGGCCGCGGCCCTGAAGTCCGCGAAGAACATCAAGGTCAACGACGCCCCCGGCCGGCGCTTCTTCGCCCTGGCCACCAACCCGGGCGCCCGCTCCAAGGACGGCAAGACCTTCGGCAACGGCCACAAGGCGCTGCTCGACCCGGTGGTCCGCAAGGCGCTCTTCCTCTCCGTGGACCGGACGACGATCGTCGACAAGGTCTTCCAGGGCCACGCCGTCGAGGGCGAGGGCTACATCCCGCCGCGCTTCGGCTCGTACTTCTGGAAGCCGGAGGCCGCGCAGAAGCTGGCCTATGACCCGGCCAAGGCCGGGCAGCTCCTGGACCAGGCCGGATACAAGAAGAACGGCGACGGCAAGCGCGTCGGCAAGGACGGCAAGCCGTTGGACTTCCGGATCCTGTGTCACGCCACCGACCCGAACGACAAGGCGATCGGCAAGTACCTCCAGGAGTGGTGGGGCGAGCTCGGCATCGGGCTGAAGGTCGAGTGTCTCGACAACGTCGGTGACCCGTGGACGAAGGGCGACTACGACCTCGCCTTCGACGGCTGGTCGGTCAACCCCGACCCCGACTACGTCCTGTCGATCCACACCTGCGGCACCCTGCCGGCGACCCCGAAGGACTCCGGGGCGACCGACAACTTCATCTGCGACAAGCAGTTCGACGCGCTGTACGCGCAGCAGTCGGTGGAGTACGACGCCGCCAAGCGGGCGGATCTGGTCAAGCAGATGCAGTCACGGCTGTACGACACCGGGTACATGAATGTCATGGCGTACCCGAACGCACTCGAGGCGTACCGCACGGACCAGATCAGGTCCATCACGACGATGCCGGCGGCCGCCGGCAACCTCTACGGCCAGGACGGCTACTGGAGCTGGTGGTCGGCCGTTCCCACCACCGCCGCCGCGGGCTCCTCGGCGGACGGCGGATCGAGCGGCTCCGACAGCGGCGTGATCATCGGCATCGGTGCCGCCGTCGTGGTCGTGGTCGCTCTGGGTGTCTTCCTCGGCATGAAGCGCCGGTCCACCGCCGACGACCGCGAGTAGTCCGTGACGACCGCAAGCACCCCCGCCGACGTGGGGGGGGGCCCGCAAGGGCCCCCCCCCCCCGGCGGCCGCCCCCCCCCGGACCACCCCCCCAAACAACCCGCACGGGGCCGGCCACAGGGGGGGGGGGGCCGCGCGCGGCGCGCCCG
>NZ_JBHJTL010000101.1:0-28425 GCF_042264065.1 Streptomyces sp. NPDC056222
GCACGCTGTTGAGTTCTCAAGGAACGGACGCTTCCTTCGTACTCACCCTCTCGGGCTTTCCTCCGGGCTTTTCCCTTCGGTCTTTCGTGTTTCCAACCTTACCAGATCCTTTTCCGTTCCGTTTCCGGTTCGGATTTTGTTTCCGGTGGCCTGTTGGTGGCCTTGCCTTTCGGCGTGGTCACTACTTTAGCTGAATTCCCCGGCGACTCATAATCGAGCCATTCGGATCAAATTTCGGCATGCCGAAATCCGCCCCGTTGGGGTTCGTCGTAGGTAGTGGGTGGCCGCTCCGGGGTGCTTGAGCAAGCATGTCCCGTTTCAAGCGGCTCGCCTACGTTAGGCGTCCGCAGCACCCGAGTCAAGTCGGGTCAAGAGGTCCTCTTGCGGGGCACATGGGCGCGGTACGGGCTCACCGTCGGGTCGGCGTCGATCCAGAAGCGCCAGGGGTGCGGTGCTCCGTCGCCGCCCACTCCCGTGCGAGGGCCGCTGCGTACCTGGTCGGCCGGGGGTGGGGTGCCTGTAAGGAGGGACAGTGGGGAGTCCGGGCCGGCGCAGGTGTCGGTGCCGTTCAGGGCGAGGGCCACGTCGAGGGCCGTGGCCAGGCGGGCCGGGCCTTTGGCCAGTTCCCTGTCGTAGCGGGCCGAGAGTCGACGGGTCCGTGCCTGTTCCGCGCCCACCAGGATCTCCCCCGCGCGCAGCAGGACTCCACTCGCGTGGCCCTCCGGACCGCACACCAGATTGAGGCAGTGCCACATTCCGTAGGTGAAGTAGACGTACGCGTGTCCGGGCGGGCCGAACATGACGGCGTTGCGGGCGGTGCGGCCGCGGAAGGCGTGGGAACCGGGGTCGATCGCGCCGGCGTACGCCTCCACCTCGGTCAGGCGGAGCTCGATGCGGCCCGCGTTCGCGTTCCGTACGAGGGTGCGGCCGAGCAGATCGGGGGCGACCTCCAGGACGGGGCGGTCGAAGAAGGTCCGCGGGAGCGGCGTACGGTCGGGGCTCTCGCTCATGGCGTCCGAGCGTACTGGGGCCTCCTGGGGAAGCGGTGGGGAACCGGCTACGGTCGTCGCGCGTATGTAGAGGTCAAGGCCAAGCAGGACAAGAGGGAGTGTTCATGGGGTTCAAGAAGCTGCTCGCGAGCCTGGGTGCCGGCGGCGCGTCCGTCGAGACGGTGCTCACCGAGGAGAACGTCGTCCCGGGTGGCGTCGTGCAGGGTGAGGTGCGGATCCAGGGCGGTTCGGTCGACCAGCAGATCGAGGGGCTGTCCGTAGGACTGCAGGCCCGGGTCGAGGTCGAGGGCGCGGACCAGGAGACCAAGCAGGACGTCGAATTCGTCAAGGTCCGGCTCGGCGGCGCCTTCACGGTGCAGGCCGGTGCGGTGCACGTGGTGCCGTTCGGTCTCGAGATTCCCTGGGAGACGCCGGTCACCACGATCGCGGGTCAGCAGCTGCGTGGGATGAACATCGGTGTGACCACCGAGCTGGAGATCGCCCGTGCGGTGGACTCCGGCGACCTGGACCCGATCAACGTCCACCCGCTGCCGGCGCAGCAGGCGATCCTGGACGCCTTCCTCCAGCTGGGCTTCCGATTCAAGAGCGCGGACATGGAGCGCGGGCACATCCGCGGGACCCGGCAGAAGCTGCCGTTCTACCAGGAGATCGAGTTCTTCCCGCCGCAGCAGTACCGCGGTCTGAACCAGGTCGAGGTCAGCTTCGTCGCGGACGACCGTGAGATGGACGTCGTCCTGGAGATGGACAAGAAGCCGGGGCTGTTCAGCGAGGGCAGCGACTCGTTCCGCGCCTTCAAGGTGGGGCTGCAGGACTTCCACACGACCGACTGGGCTGCTTACCTCAACCAGTGGCTCGCCGACGTCGGTGGGAAGCGCAACTGGCTCTAGGCTCGGCCCCGTACTGCAGGTCAGCGATACGGAGGTTCAGACGTGGCCGAGGGGAAGAGGGCGCCGCTCCCTCACGACTTCCATCCGCCGGTGTCGGCGTTCACCGTGGTGAGCGACGACATCGTGCCGGGCGGTGTGCTGAAGGACGCTCAGGTGTACGCGGAGGGCAACACCTCGCCGCAGCTGAGCTGGGAGGGCTTCCCGGCGGAGACGAAGAGCTTCGCCGTCACATGCTTCGATCCGGACGCGCCGACGGGCAGCGGTTTCTGGCACTGGGTGCTGTTCGACATCCCGGTGTCGGTCACCGAGCTGCCGGCGGGTGCGGGCTCGGGTTGGTTCGAGGGTCTGCCTGCCGGTGCCGTGCATGCCCGGAACGACTACGGGAAGAAGGACTTCGGCGGGGCCGCTCCCCCGGACGGTGAGAACCACCGGTACGTCTTCACCGTGTACGCGGTGGACAAGGAGAAGCTCGGTCCGGACGCGGACGCGTCCCCGGCTGCCGTGGGCTTCAACCTGCGGTTCCACACGCTGGCCCGCGCCCAGCTGCTCGCCGAGTACACGGGTCCCATCCACAGCTGAGCGTTCGTTTGTTGTTTGCCCGCTTCTGGTCTTGGAGAGATCAGAAGCGGGCATCTTTCGTTGCGCACGATATTGCGTTGTCCAACCCGGCGCGCCCGGCCAGAGTTGATCCCAGCCCGGAGCCCTGCCAACGGGGCTGGGCCGGCACACGGGAGGTGGGCACAATGCGGGACACGCTGGTTCTCAACGCGAGCTTCGAGCCGCTGTCGACGGTCACACTCAACCGTGCGGTGGTGCTTGTCCTGCAGGACAAGGCCGTCGTGGAGCAGGAGCATCCCGATCTTCGCATGCGTGCCGCCGCCGTCGACATACCGGTGCCTCGGGTGATCAGGCTCTGCCGCTACGTACGGGTGCCGTTCCGAAGACAGGCTCCGTGGTCGAGGCGGGGGGTGCTGGTCCGGGACCAGCACCGGTGCGCGTACTGCGGGAGGCGCGCGACGACCGTGGACCATGTGGTGCCGCGGGCGCAGGGTGGTGGGGACAGCTGGCTGAACACGGTGGCGTCCTGCGCCGAGGACAATCACCGCAAAGCGGACCGGACTCCTGAGCAGGCGGGGATGCCGCTGCTGCACGAGCCCTTCGTGCCGACGCCGGCGGACGCGATGCTGCTGGCGATGCGGGCCGGTGAGAGGTCCGAGCTGCCGCAGTGGCTGGCCAATTCGGCAGCGTGATCCGGTGCTTTTGGATGTGCCCGGGTGCGTACGAAGAGGGCCCGCTTCCCTTCCCGGGGAGCGGGCCCTCGTCGTTCAGCGGAGCAGCAGCTGCACGATGGCGGCGATGCCGACGACGACGATGACGCCGCGCAGGACGGGCGGGGGCAGGCGGCGGCCGACCTTGGCACCGATCTGGCCGCCGATGGCCGAGCCGACGGCGATGAGTACGACGGCGGTCCAGTCGAAGTCGGCGACGAAGAGGAAGAAGAGCGCGGCGATGCCGTTGACGATCGCGGCGAGGACGTTCTTGACGGCGTTGAGGCGCTGGAGGGTGTCGGCGAGGAGCATCCCCATGAGGGCGAGGTAGATGATCCCCTGGGCGGCGGTGAAGTAGCCGCCGTAGACGCTGGCGAGGAGCAGTCCGGTCAGCAGCAGCGGGCCGCCGTCGGGGTCACCGTGGTGGCCGTTGCGTTCGCGGCGGGCCTGTACGGCCTTGGACAGCCGGGGCTGGAGGACGACCAGGACCAGTGCGAGGGCGACGAGGACGGGGACGATCGTCTCGAACGCCCGGGCCGGGAGCATCAGCAGGAGGACGGCTCCGCAGAGTCCGCCGATCGCGGCGACGGAGCCGAGGCGGAGGATGCGCCGACGCTGGCCCTTGAGTTCCTCGCGGTAGCCGATGGCTCCGCTGATGGAGCCGGGGATGAGACCGAGGGCGTTGGAGACGGTGGCCGTGACCGGGGGCAGTCCGGTGAGGAGGAGGACGGGGAACGTGATCAGCGTTCCCGATCCGACGATGGTGTTGATGGTGCCGGCCCCGACGCCGGCCGCGAACACGGCCAGTATTTCCCAGATGGACAACGCCATCTCCTTAAAGGATCAGTGGCTCGCCTCCCCGCCCTGACGTCCGTCGGGGTCGAGGGGCTCGCACCGATCATGCCTGACTACATGTATGTGTCAGTCGACCGGGGGTGCTTCGCGGCGTTCGGTCTCGGCGCCGGTGCGACTGCCGGGCACCGTGCCGGTGTTGAAGCCGGGCGTTCCGCCGCCGAGGTTGCCGAAGGCGCCGGAGAGGCCCTTGAGCGCGTCGCCGATCTCGCTGGGCACGATCCAGAGCTTGTTGGCGTCGCCCTCGGCGATCTTCGGGAGCATCTGGAGGTACTGGTACGAGAGGAGTTTCTGGTCCGGGTCTCCGGCGTGGATGGCCTCGAAGACCGTACGGACGGCCTGGGCCTCACCTTCGGCTCGCAGGGCGGCGGCCTTGGCCTCACCCTCGGCGCGGAGGATCGCGGACTGCTTCTCGCCCTCGGCGGTGAGGATCTGCGACTGGCGGATGCCCTCGGCGGTGAGGATGGCGGCGCGCTTGTCGCGGTCGGCGCGCATCTGCTTCTCCATCGAGTCCTGGATGGAGGTCGGCGGCTCGATCGCCTTGAGCTCGACACGGTTGACGCGGATGCCCCACTTGCCGGTGGCCTCGTCGAGGACGCCGCGCAGGGCCGCGTTGATCTCCTCGCGGGAGGTGAGGGTCCGCTCCAGGTCCATGCCACCGATGATGTTGCGCAGGGTGGTGACGGTGAGCTGCTCGATGGCCTGGATGTAGCTGGCGACCTCGTAGGTCGCGGCGCGGGCGTCGGTCACCTGGTAGTAGATGACGGTGTCGATGTTGACGACCAGGTTGTCCTGGGTGATCACGGGCTGCGGCGGGAACGGGACGACCTGTTCACGGAGGTCGATCCGGTTGCGGATCGAGTCGATGAACGGGACGACGATGTTCAGGCCGGCGTTGAGGGTGCGGGTGTAGCGGCCGAAGCGCTCGACGATCGCGGCGCTCGCCTGCGGGATGACCTGGATCGTCTTGATCAGGGCGATGAAGACAAGCACCACCAGAATGATCAGGACGATGATGACTGCTGACATCGCGTTCCCTGTGCCCTTCGCTGCCGGTCGACTGCCGGGTTGGTTGTGATGATCGAGTTTCCCAGACGGCGCGCTGTCGCGTGGGGGGTTCGGTCACATGACCACGGCGGTCGCCCCGTCGATGTCGACGACGTCGACCTGCTCTCCGGGCTCGAAGGCAAGGCCGGAGTCGAGCGCGCGGGCGGACCAGATCTCACCGGCGAGCTTGATGCGGCCGCCGTTGCCGTCGACCCGTTCCAGGACGACGGCTTGACGGCCTTTCAGCGCGTCGATGCCGCTGGCGTGCTGGGGCGGGCCGTTGCGATGACGGGCGGCGATGGGTCGTACCACCGCGAGGAGCGCGACGGAGACGACGACGAAGACGACCACCTGCGCGACGATGCCGAAACCGAGACCTGCGGTCACGGCTCCGGCTATCGCACCGACGGCGAACATGCCGAATTCGGGCATCGCGGTCAGGACGAGCGGAATACCGAGTCCTACCGCGCCGATCAGCCACCAGACCCATGCGTCGATGTCCACATGGTCATGGTAGGGCGGTGGGGTGGGTCCGGGACAGGGTGCGATACCCGGCCGGATTCTGCTACTTCAGCGGGAGGCCCTGGGCGGTGTAGCGGTCGCCGACGTGCTCGACGACGAGCGGCAGGCCGAAGCAGAGGGAGAGGTTGCGGGAGGTCAGCTCGGTCTCCATCGGGCCGGCCGCCAGTACCTTGCCCTGACGGATCATCAGGACATGGGTGAAGCCCGGGGCGATCTCCTCGACATGGTGGGTGACCATGATCATGGAGGGGGCGTACGGGTCGCGGGCGAGGCGGCCGAGGCGGCGGACGAGGTCCTCGCGGCCGCCGAGGTCGAGCCCGGCGGCGGGCTCGTCGAGGAGGAGGAGCTCGGGGTCGGTCATCATCGCGCGGGCGATCAGGGTGCGCTTGCGCTCGCCCTCGGAGAGGGTGCCGAACCTGCGGTCCAGGTACTCGGTCATGCCGAGGCGGTCGAGGAAGGCGCGGGCGCGCTGCTCGTCGACGGCGTCGTAGTCCTCGTGCCAGGTGGCGGTCATGCCGTACGCGGCGGTGAGGACGGTCTGCAGGACGGTCTGCTTCTTGGGGAGCTTCTCCGCCATCGCGATGCCGGCCATGCCGATGCGGGGGCGGAGGTCGAAGACGTCGGTGCCGACGCCGCCGAGCTGCTCGCCGAGGACGCGGGCGGTGCCGGCGGAGGGGAAGAGGTAGCTGGAGGCGATGTTGAGGAGGGTGGTCTTGCCGGCGCCGTTGGGGCCGAGGATGACCCACCGCTCGCCCTCCTTGACCGACCAGGAGACATCGTCCACCAGAGCCCGTCCGTCGCGGACCACGGATACGTCCACCAGCTCCAGTACATCGCTCATGAGCGCGTTGTCTCCCCTTGCGGTCGGTTCGAGTCGTCGCGTGCGCCTGTGGGCGCGGCGTCCAGGGAAAACCTACGCCACTGTCGGAGCGGGCCGGTCGTTAGGTCCGGTACTTCCCTGCCGCGGGGCGGGGAGTCCCTAGTCTGGGGGCATGCTTTCGGAACCACGCTCAGGACGCCTGGCCGCTTGGGGCAATGCCCTGTTGGCCGGATCGGTATCGCCGGACGACGCGGCGCTGGCCATTGTCGGGAATGACGCGGTGCACCGCGTGGAGGGGCTGCCGGGCGAGGCGGGGCCGGTCGGTCTGACTCTGGCGCTCGGTCGGCTGCGGCGGCTCGGGGTGTCCGGGTGGCGGGTGGCGCTGCCGGCGCCGGGGCATCCGCTGGGGCTGAGCGGGCCGCCGGACTTCAACGCGCGGGCGCTGGAGGCGGAGGAGGCGGTGGTCGGTTTCGGCGCTCCGTACGGACTTGTGCCGGAGGTCACGGAGGCGGGTCCGCCGGGTGATCTGCATGTGGAGGTGGTCTGGCGGTGCCTGGCCGTACGGGAGGCGCCGCCCGCGGACGTACCGTCGCTCGGCGAGGCGGAGCGGGAGCTGGCGGAGGCCCTGCGCGAGGCGACGGCGGTGCTGACGAAGCTGGACGTCGCGGGCTCGGGCCCGGTAGCCGACGCGGCCCGCGACGCGTACCGGGCACGGGCGGAGGCGGGGCGTGAGGTCCTGGCCCCGGGCTATCCGGCCCGTGCGGTACGGGTGTTGGAGCTGGCCCAGCGGGTGGGGCTGCTGATCGACCTGGCGTACGACCACGGTCACGGCGGTGCGGTCAGCGCCTCGGAGATGGCGGCGCGGGGGGCGGCGCTGCGGCCGGTGGAGCGGGTGGCCCGGCGGGCTCAGGTGGCGGCGTACAACGCGTACGTGGAGGAGCGGGAGCGGGAGCTCTGAGGAAGCGTGAGCTCTGAGGGCTCGGCCACGACCGTCGGGCGGAGTACGCCGCAGTGGGGCGGGGGCGGGGAGACGCCCCCTGCGTAGAGGCGTGCGAGGACGCGTCGGAAAAAGGGAGAAGCCCGGCCCCCGGGGGATCGTCCGGGGGCCGGGCTGGTCGCGGGGGCGTCAGTGGTTGACGGCGCCGTTCGCGAAGGCCGGGTTGAGCAGGCCGATCACGTTGACCGTGTTGCCGGAGACGTTCACCGGGACGTGCACCGGGACCTGCACCAGGTTGCCGGACGCGACGCCCGGCGAGTTGAGGGCCTCGCCGTGCGCGTCCGCCCCACCGTGGGCGGAGGCGACACCCGCACCCGCGGCGACGATGCCACCGGCGATCATGGTGAGGGCAGCGGCCTTCTTCAGGTTCTTCACTTCAGGATCCTCCTGGTATTCGCTGCGGCCGGCCGCCGCAGCACGCCATGGAGAACGCCCGCACCCCCGTCGGGTTGCGCCGAACGGGGGACATACACCCGACGGTATGAAGATGAGAACGGAGGTGCCCCTTCCGCCTCACACGTCTCACGGGGTCAGGCCGTGCCGCACCGCCCAGAGCGCCGCCTGCGTCCGGTCCGCAAGATCGAGCTTCATCAGGATGTTCGACACGTGCGTCTTGACCGTCTTCTCCGAGAGGACGAGCGCCCGGGCGATCTCACGGTTGGACCGGCCGTCCGCGATCAGACCGAGGACCTCGCGCTCGCGCTCGGTGAGCGTGGAGCCGCGACCGGTGCCGCCGTGGCCGTCCTCCTGGGAGAGCAGCGCCCCGGCCACCTCCGGCTGGAGCAGCACATGTCCCGCGTGCACGGAGCGGATGGCGCCGGCCAGCGCGTCCGGGTCCACGTCCTTGTAGACGTACCCCGAGGCGCCCGCCCGCAGCGCGGGAACGACCGTGCGCTGCTCGGTGAAGCTGGTGACGATCAGCACCCTCGCCGGGTTGGCCAGCTCGCGCAGCTTCCGCAGCGCCTCGATGCCGTCCATGCCGGGCATCTTGACGTCCATGAGGACGACGTCCGGCCGCAGCTCCTCGGCGCGCGCGATGCCCTCGGCTCCGTCGGCCGCCTCGCCGACGACCTCTATGTCGTCCTGGACCTCCAGGAAGGTCCGCAGGCCGCGCCGGACCACCTGGTGGTCGTCGACCAGCAGAACGCGAATGGCCCTCCCGTCTCCCGCCCCCGCCCTTCCGACGACGCGCTCCGCGCTGCTCCTCTTGCTGTCAGCCACCGGGGACCTCCATCTCGATCGTGGTGCCTCGGCCGGGCTCCGATGTCACGGTGAGTCTGCCGCCGACCCCGCCGGCCCGGTCCCGCATGGAGACGAGACCGAGGTGTCGGCCCGCCCTGCGGACCGTGCGGGGGTCGAAGCCCCTGCCGTCGTCGGCGACGGTGAGCAGCGCCCCCTGGCCGGCGCGGACGAGGGAGACGGCGACCAGCTCCGGCTCCGCGTGGCGCAGGGCGTTGTGCAGGGCCTCCTGGGCGACCCGCAGCATGGCCTCCTCCTGCGCGGCGGGCAGCGCGCGCACCCCCGAGCTGTCGAAGGTGACACGGGCGCTGTGGGCCCGGTCCAGGACCTGGATCTGGGTGCGGAGGGTGTGGACGAGCCCGTCCTCGTCGAGCGCGGCGGGCCGCAGCTCCACGACGGCGGCGCGCAGCTCGTCCGCGGCCTCGGCGGCGAGCGCGGCGACCTGCTGGAGCTCGCCCTTGGCGCGGGCCGGGTCGCGGTCGACGAGGGCGGCCGCGGCCTGGGCGGTGAGCCGCAGCGAGAAGAGCTTCTGGCTGACGGCGTCGTGCAGCTCGTGGGCGAGGCGCGAGCGCTCCTCGGCGATGGTGAGCTCGCGGCTGCGCTCGTAGAGCCGGGCGTTGGTCAGGGCGATGGCGGCGTGCTGCGCGAGGATCGACAGCAGCTCCTCGTCCTGCTCGGTGAAGCCGCAGCCGCCCTCCGGCTTGGGGCAGCGCTTGTTGGCGAGGAAGAGTGCGCCGATGGTCTCCTCGCCGTCCTGGATGGGCAGGCCGAGGAAGTCGGACATCTCCGGGTGGGCGGCGGGCCAGCCCTCGAAGCGGGGGTCCTTGCGTACGTCCGCGAGCCGCTCGGGCTCGGCCTTGTGGAGCATGGCCGCGAGGATGCCGTGCTGGCGCGGCAGCGGCCCGATGGCCCGCCACTGCTCGTCGCTGACGCCGTCGACGACGAACTGGGCGAAGCCGCCGTGGTCGTCCGGGACGCCCAGTGCCGCGTACTCGGCGTCGAGGAGCTCGCGGGCGGAGGCCACGATCGTCTTGAGGACGTCGCGCACCTCCAGATGGCGGCTCATCGCCAGGAGTGCGGTGCTCACGGCGGCCAGGCCGGAGCTCGGTCGATGACTCATGAATTCACCGTACCGGTGCGTAGTGACCGTGCGTATCCGCCTGGGGACGGCCACCGGCCGGGACCGTGGGCCTAGGTCGAAGTGCCTTGTGCGGTCGGGGCCCGCGGACGAGGCGGCGGCAGGGGGCGCGGTCGGAGGCTGGATCCATCGGCAGGAGAGGGGATGGATGTCATGCCAGTCGCGATCATCACGGGTGCGTCGAAGGGTCTTGGCCGGGCGTTGGGGGGCGCGCTGGCCGGGCGGGACTGGGATCTGGTGCTCGACGCCCGGACGGCGAAGGTTCTCGAGGAGAGCGCGGAGGCGGCACGCGCGCGTGGAGCGCGGGTGGTGGCGCTGCCCGGGGATGTGACGGACGCGGCGCACCGCCGGGAGCTGGTGGCGGCGGCGCGGGAGCTCGGCGGGCTCGATCTGCTGGTGAGCAACGCGAGCGCGCTGGGGGCCGAGCCTCTGGTGCGGCTGGACGCCCTGACCCTGGGCGGTCTGCGGGCGGCGCTGGAGACGAACGTGGTGGCCGCCCTGGGGCTCGTACAGGAGGCGCTGCCGCTGCTGAGGGAGAGCGCCGTGGGGGCGGTGGTCGCGGTGAGCTCGGACGCGGCTGCGGAGGCGTACGAGACGTGGGGCGGTTACGGGGCGTCGAAGGCGGCGTTGGACCAGCTGATGGCGGTGCTGGCGGTCGAGGAGCCGGGGCTGCGGGTGTGGGCGGTGGATCCCGGGGACATGAACACGGACCTGTACGCGGCGGCCGTGCCTGAGGACGACGGTCCGCGGCCGGAGCCGGGGGCGGTGGTGCCGGGGTTCCTCACGCTGCTCGACCGCAGGCCGGCGAGCGGCAGGTACGCGGCTGCCGATCTGCGGGGGGCGGTCCTGTGAGGGTGCCTGCTGCCGTCACGGTGCCCGAGGAGCTGTCCGCGCGTGTGCCGGCGGAGCAGCGCGGGCCGGGACGGGGACGGGAGGACGTGCGGCTGATGGTGTCGCGCGGGACGGAGGTGTCGCACCACGCGTTCCGGGAGCTGCCGACGCTGCTGCGGGCCGGTGACGTGCTCGTCGTCAATACGAGTGCGACCCTCGCCGCCGCCGTGACCGGGCGGCTCGGCGGGGAGAGCGGCGGGGAGGCGGTGGTCGTGCACTTCTCGACGCGTGGGGACGACGGCCGGTGGGCGGTGGAGGTGCGGGAGCCCGACGGGCGGGGCAGCACCCGGCCGCGGGCGGGTGGTCCCGCGGGCGCGGTGGTCCGGCTGCCTGGGGGTCCCCCCACGCCCCCGGGCGTAGGGGGAGGGGCGCGTCTCGTGCTCGAGGAGCCGCTGGTGGCGGGGCCCGCCCGGCTGTGGTGGGCGCGGGCGGACACCTCCGTACCGGCGCTGCTCGCGCGGTACGGGCGGCCGATCCGGTACGGGTACACGGAGCGGGACCAGCCACTGGCCGCGTATCAGACGGTCTTCGCGCTCCCCTCCACCGACGGTTCGGGGTCGGCGGAGATGCCGAGCGCGGGCCGGCCGTTCACGGCCGCCCTCGTGGCGGAGCTGGTGCGCCGGGGGGTGCAGTTCGCTCCGCTCACCCTGCATACGGGGGTGGCGTCGGCGGAGGCGCATGAGCCGCCGTACCCGGAGCGCTTCGAGGTCCCGGCGTCGACGGCGTGGCTGGTGAACGCGGCGAAGGCGGGCGGGGGCCGAGTGATCGCCGTGGGGACGACGGCCGTGCGGGCCCTGGAATCGGCCGCCGACGGGAGCGGACTCGTACGGGCCGCGGCGGGGTGGACGGACCTGGTGGTGACGCCGACGCGTGGGGTGCGGGTGGTGGACGGGCTGCTGACCGGGCTGCACGAGCCCGAGGCCTCGCATCTGCTGATGCTGGAGGCGATCGCCGGGCGGCCCGCTCTGCGCCGCGCCTATACCGAGGCGGTACAAGAGCTCTACCTCTGGCACGAGTTCGGCGACGTCCACCTCATCCTCCCGAAGGAGAGCCCTCACCATGCGCAAGTGCGAAGCAACGCCTGGTGAGTTCGTTACATGGCCGATGTGAGCCCGCACATAGGACGCAGGTCACTTACGAACCGCCCTAGTGGACCCAAAAGGGACAGATAACCACCGTCTGAGCGGGTCCCTGGCACGTTTCCATGGGTCGTGCACCGGCCCCTGATCCACTACCCGGGATCGTACGTCACACCTTTGCCACAGGATTTTGCTGCCGCTAAGAATTGCAGCCGTCGCCGCCGAGAGGGCGAAGCGCCGCCCCGGCCTGAGCGACCCCCTGCTATTCGAAGAGGTAGTCCTGCATGTCTGCGAACACCCGTCTGAACAAGACCCACAAGGCCTCGATCGCCGGTGTCGCCGTTCTCGGCGCCGCAGCCCTCGGCTTCTCCCTCGTGCCGGCCAACGCCGCCACCGAGGTCGAGCCGCAGGCCCTGGCGAACACGCAGCAGGTCGCCCTGGCCTACAACGCTGACAGCGCGCAGGCCAAGGCCCTGCAGGCCAGCCTCGCCGACCAGACCGCGAGCATCGGTCTGAAGGCCAAGCAGGAGGCCGAGGCCAAGGCCGCCGCGGCCGCCGCGAAGGCGAAGGCCGACGCGAAGGCCAAGGCCGACGCCAAGGCGAAGGCCGCTGCCAAGGCCAAGGCCGAGGCCGAGGCGAAGAAGCGCGCCGCGGCGAAGGCGGCCGCGAGCCGTGCCGCCGCCCGTACGCCGGTCTTCGCGAACAACCTCGACGGCTGGATCCGCGAGGCGCTGTTCATCATGGACAAGCACAACATTCCGGGCACGTACAACGGCCTGCACAAGAACATCATGCGTGAGTCCAGCGGTAACCCGCGGGCCATCAACAACTGGGACATCAACGCCATCAACGGTGTCCCGTCGAAGGGCCTGCTGCAGGTCATCTACCCGACCTTCAAGGCGTACCACGTCCCGGGCACCAAGTTCGACCAGTACGACCCGGTCGCCAACATCGTCGCCGCGGCCAACTACGCCGCCGACCGCTACGGCTCGATCGACAACGTCAACAGCGCCTACTAAGAGCTGCCGACACGCCGCTCGAAGCTGCTGCCACGCCGAAGGGCGGCACCCCGTGCAGGGGTGCCGCCCTTCGGCGTGGGCGCGGGCCGGTGCTACTTGCGCATGACCTCGGGCTCGTGGCGGCGCAGCAGACGCGCCACCGCGAAGCCGCAGGCGATGCCGATGAGCAGCAGGATCGTGAGGTTGAAGCCCCACTGACCGACGGTGTGGTCCCACAGCGGGTCCAGGTTGGTCGGGTCCTTGTGGTCCCACGGCGGCATGAGGTGCGCCAGGTCGAGGGTCGAGCCCGCGGCGGCGATGGCCCAGCGCGAGGGCATGAGCCAGGCGAACTGCTCCAGGCCGGGCGATCCGTACACCTGGAAGAGGATGCCGGTGAACACGACCTGGACGATCGCGAACATCACGAGCAGCGGCATCGTCTTCTCGGCGGTCTTCACCAGCGAGGAGATGACCAGGCCGAACATCATCGAGGTGAAGCCGAGCGCGATGATCGTGACGCAGAGCTCGACGGCCGGCGGAAGCACCAGACCCTCGGCCGGCAGCTCACGGGTGGCGAAGCCGATACCGCAGATGATCACGCCCTGGATGGCGGTGATCACGCCGAGGACGATGACCTTGGACATCAGGTACGCCGAGCGGGACAGGCCGGTGGCCCGCTCCCGTTCGTAGATGACCCGCTCCTTGATCAGCTCTCGTACGGAGTTGGCGGCGCCCGAGAAGCACATGCCGACCGCGAGGATCAGCATGATCGTGCCGGCGTCGCCGTTGAACCGCGACGGCGGCGTGGGCGGGGCGAGGCCGAAGTCGGCCGGGATGACGACCGAGACCAGGCCGAGGACGGCCGGCAGGATCACCATCAGGCCGATGAAGCCCTTGTCCGAGGCGATGACCGAGGAGTAGCGGCGGATCAGGGTCCACAGCTGCGAGCCCCAGCCCTGCGGCTTGGGCTGCCTGGCCATGGCCTGCTGCGGCATCTGGACCGGCTGCGCGGCGACGGCGTCGATGTCCGCGGCGTACATCTGGTAGTGCTGCGAGCCCTTCCAGCGGCCCGCCCAGTCGTAGTCGCGGTAGTTCTCGAAGGCGGAGAAGACATCGGCCCAGGTGCTGTAGCCGAAGAAGTTCAGCGCCTCCTCCGGCGGACCGAAGTAGGCCACGGAGCCGCCGGGCGCCATGACGAGGAGCTTGTCGCACAGGCCCAGCTCGGCCACCGAGTGGGTGACGACGAGGACCGTGCGGCCGTCGTCGGCGAGGCCGCGGAGCAGCTGCATGACGTCGCGGTCCATGCCCGGGTCGAGGCCGGAGGTCGGCTCGTCCAGGAAGATCAGCGAGGGCTTGGTGAGGAGCTCCAGGGCGACGGAGACACGCTTGCGCTGGCCACCGGAGAGGGAGGTGACCTTCTTCTCCTTGTGGATGTCGAGCTTGAGCTCGCGCAGCACCTCGTCGATGCGGGCCTCGCGCTCGCTCTCCGCGGTGTCGCCGGGGAAGCGGAGCTTGGCCGCGTAGCGGAGCGCCTTCTGGACGGTCAGCTCCTTGTGCAGGATGTCGTCCTGCGGGACCAGACCGATGCGCTGGCGCAGCTCGGCGAACTGCTTGTAGAGGCTCCGGTTGTCGTAGAGGACATCGCCCTCGTTGGCCGGGCGGTATCCGGTGAGCGCCTTGAGCAGGGTGGACTTGCCGGAGCCGGACGGGCCGATGACACCGATCAGCGACTTCTCGGGGACGCCGAAGGAGACGTCCTTGAGGATCTGCTTGCCGCCGTCGACGGCGACCGTCAGGTGGCGGGCCGAGAAGGAGACCTCACCGGTGTCGACGAACTCCTCGAGCTGGCCGCCGACCATCCGGAAGGTCGAGTGACCGACACCGACGATGTCGTTGGGGCCGATGAGGACGGAGCCGCCCTTGGCGATCGGCTGACCGTTGACGTACGTGCCGTTGTGCGAGCCGAGGTCACGGATCTCGAAGCGGCCGTCGGGCGTGGCGTGGAACTCGGCGTGGTGGCGCGAGACCTGGAGGTCGGAGACGACCAGTTCGTTCTCGAGCGCACGACCGATGCGCATGACGTGACCGAGGGCCAGCTGGTGGAACGTGGTCGGGCTGCGGTCTCCGTAGACCGGCGGCGCCCCCGCGGCTCCGCCGCCCTGGCCGGGCACCTTCTGCGCCAACTGCTCGGCGGGGCCGCCCTGCTGGTGCGGGAACTGCTGTCCCTGTCCCTGTCCCTGCTGCCAGCTCTGCTGCGGCGGCGGGGCCTGATGCGTGGCCCAGTCCGCCTGCGCGGCGGACTGCTGTGCGTTCGGCGCGCCATGGGCCGCCTGCGCCGCGTGCGGCGCCTGGGCCGCTGCCTGTTGCTGCGCCGGGGCGCCGCCGGCGAGGTTCAGCCGCGGGCCGTCGGTCGCGTTGCCGAGGTGTACCGCGGAGCCGGGGCCGATCTCCATCTGGTGGATCCGCTGCCCCTGCACGAACGTGCCGTTGGTCGAGCCGTGGTCCTCGATGACCCAACTCCGGCCGCCCCAGCTGATGGTGGCGTGACGCCACGAGACCCTGGCGTCGTCGATCACCAGGTCGCCCTGCGGATCACGCCCCAGGGTGTACGACCTGGACGGATCGAGAGTCCAGGTCCTTCCGTTCAATTCCAGTACGAGTTCTGGCACTCCATGCCCCACTACTTGTCCCCCGATGTACCCCCGTCGCAGGGAGTCTAGGGATGGCGAACATCGGGGGGAACTATTTCAGGCCCTGCCCGTACTCCGAAAGTCGGGCGGTGTGAAGACCCCGCAGAGGCGCGCTTCGACCGCCCCCGAGTGCCCCCCGCACGGGCCGTTGACTCGAGGAGAAACCACCCCGGAGAGTGGTAAGCACTCATGAGTGCATACGGATCATGCATGAGTGGGGCAACTCGCCACGAACCGGGGGGTTCTGATGGATGCGGGCGGCGACGGCGGGCGGGCGGTCGCGATCGATGTGATTCTGGCCTCGATCGCCGCGGTGAGCTGGGCACTGGTGGGGATGGCGGGTGCCGCGGCGCTCGGACTCCATCTGCTGGGCGCGGACGCGACCGGCGCGCTGGGGCCGATGACGGCCGCCGTGGTCGTGCTCGGCGTGGGCGGGTCGGTGACACCGTCGGGCGATGTGTCGGCGTTCGGCCTGGAGGGTGCGGCGGTGGAGACCGCCGTCGACTTCACGCCATTGGGGGTCTCCCTGACGGGGGCGCTGTTCCTCGCGTACTTCTTCCTGCGCTCGCTGCGGCGCGCCGGGCCGTACGTCTCGGGGACGGAACTCGCCGCCCGGGTCCTGGTTCTGGTGACGTTGTTCCTGGCGGTCGTGGCCGGTCTGGCGTGGGCCGGCAACGACGTGGTGACCATCGACGGGGGCGCGTGGGGCGTCGACGGGATTCCGGGGGCGGGCGGGATCGGGGACATCGACGTCGGTGGCATCGGAGGCATCGGGGACATCGGCGGGCTGCTGCCGGACCGGATCGGCGACCTGGTGGAGGCGGAGGCGTCGGTGGGGTTCTCGGTGAACGCCGTCGAGTCGCTGGCGGGGGCGCTGTTCTGGGTCGTCGGGGTGGTGCTGATCGCGCTGCTCGCCTCGCGGCGGGCGCCGCTGCCGCCGGGGCGGGTCGGGGACGCGGTGCGGAAGGTGGCGCGGCCGGCGGTGTCGGCGCTGGTGACGGTGGTCCTGGTGGCGGTGGCCGCCGGTTACGCGGCGGCGGGGTACGCGGCGCTCGGCGACGAGCATCCGCGCCGGGTGGCCGGGGCGGCTCTGCTGGGCGCGCCGAACGGGGTGGGGCTCGGGGTGCCGCTCGGGCTCTTCGTGCCCTGGCGGGGCGCCGCGCGCGGGTCGTTGGCGGAGGTGCTGCCCGATCCGCTGGACGCGCTCGTGCGGGGTTCCGCGGAGCGGCCGGTGACGCTGGACCGGCTCGCGGAACTCGACGAGCGGGTATGGCTGCTCGCGGTCGCCGCGGTCGTGACGATGCTCGCCGCGGGGGTGCTGGCCGCGGCCCGTACGCCCCGGGCGGGGCTGGGGCCGGCCGGCTTCGCCCGGCGGTGCGCGGTGCGGCTCGGTGCGGCGACCGCGCTCGCGCTGCCGTTGCCGGTCGTGCTGAGCGGGGTGTCGGTGGACGCGTCGCTCGCGGTGCTCGGGGTCGACGCCTTCGACGCGGGGATCGAGCTGCACGGGGATGCGGGGACCGCGCTCTTGCTGGGGGCGGTGTGGGGAGCGGGTGCGGGCGGCCTGGGGGCGCTGCTCGCGTGCGCGGCGGGGGTGGCGGGCGGCCGGGCGCGTACGTACGGGGGCCCGGCCCGCGCGCCGGGGCCGTACCGCCCCTCGACGCCGTACCGGCCGCAGGGCGTGGGAACGCGTCCGTACGGGAGCGAGCAGGGCGACGGCGGGCTGCACAGCGCTCCCACGCAGGCGGGTCCCGGCCTCTGGACCCCTCCCCCGCCACCGCCGCCTCCACCGCCCCCGCTGCCCGGTCCGCCCGGTTCGGCAAGGCCTGGTCCGCCCGGTCCACCACGGCCCGGCCCGTCCGGTCCGTCGGGTCAGGCGGGGCCGTCGGGGCCGTCCGGTCCGGCGGGGCCGTCAGGTCCGGCGCCCGGTGGGCCGGGGCGCGGGGCGTCGTGACCGGTCGCGCCCGCCGCCCCTCGGAGGGCTACGGTGACAAGGGTGCGACCAGCCGGGTGTCCGGTACGCGGGACGGGGGGACTGGTGGCACCCAGTGCCCGATACGGTGGAACCACCATGAGCGCATCGCAGACCTCAGACGTTCCCACCCTTCTCGTCAAGATCTTCGGGAAGGACCGCCCCGGGATCACCGCCGGGCTCTTCGACACCCTCGCCGCCTACTCCGTCGACGTCGTGGACATCGAGCAGGTCGTGTCCCGCGGCCGCCTCGTCCTGTGCGCGCTCGTCACCGAGCCGACCGTCGCCTCCCAGGGCGAGCTGCGCGCGACGATCCACAGCTGGGCCGAGTCGCTGAAGCTCCAGGCGGAGATCATCTCCGGCACCGGTGACAACCGTCCGCGCGGCAGTGGCCGTTCGCACGTCACCGTCCTCGGGCACCCGCTGACCGCCGAGCAGACCGCCGCCATAGCGGCGAGGATCGCCGAGAACGGCGGCAACATCGACCGCATCTTCCGCCTCGCGAAGTACCCGGTGACGGCGGTCGAGTTCGCCGTCTCGGGCTGCGAGACCGAGCCGCTGCGGACCGCGCTGGCCACGCAGGCGCACGACATCGGTGTGGACGTGGCGGTGGTCTCGGCGGGGCTGCACCGCCGCGCGCAGCGGCTGGTCGTGATGGATGTCGACTCCACACTCATCCAGGACGAGGTGATCGAGCTCTTCGCGGCGCACGCGGGCTGCGAGGACAAGGTCGCCGAGGTCACGGCCGCGGCGATGCGTGGCGAGCTCGACTTCGAGCAGTCCCTGCACGCGCGCGTGGAGCTGCTGGCCGGGCTCGACGCCTCGGTGGTGGACAAGGTCCGTGCCGAGGTACGGCTCACCCCCGGTGCCCGCACCCTCATCCGCACGCTCAAGCGGCTCGGCTACCAGGTCGGCGTGGTCTCCGGCGGGTTCACCCAGGTCACGGACGATCTCAAGGAGAGGCTGGGGCTCGACTTCGCCTCGGCCAACACGCTGGAGATCGTGGACGGGAAGCTGACCGGCCGGGTCACCGGCGAGATCGTGGACCGTGCGGGCAAGGCGCGGCTGCTGCGCCGGTTCGCGGTGGAGGCGGGTGTGCCGCTCTCCCAGACGGTGGCGATCGGCGACGGCGCCAACGACCTGGACATGCTGAACACGGCCGGCCTCGGCGTGGCCTTCAACGCCAAGCCCGTGGTGCGCCAGGCCGCCCACACGGCCGTGAACGTGCCCTTCCTCGACACGGTCCTCTATCTGCTGGGCATCACCCGCGAGGAGGTCGAGGCGGCGGACGGCGACGAGGAACTGCTGCACTGACGTCCGTCGCCCGTCCCGCCCGCGTACGGCGAAGGGCCCGGTCCCCCTTGGGGTGGCCGGGCCCTTCGCCGTACGGGCGGGTCAGCTGTGCGGGGCCCAGTAGTCGAGCAGGGTGCCCACACCTGGCTCCACTGACTTCCAGGTGCCGCTGAAGCCGAGGACGGAGAACGCGGCGGTGGGGAAGCCGCCCCGGTTCATCCGGGCCAGGGCGTCGCCCTCGGCCGAGCCCGCGAGGACCTCGGAGAGGGCGTGCATCCCGGGGTTGTGGCCGATGACGAGGACGTTCCCGACCTCGTCGGGGACCTCGTTGAGCAGGGCGATCAGCTCGCCGGGAGAGGCCTCGTAGAGACGCTCCTCGTAGACGGTCCTGGGTCGGTGCGGCAGCTCATGCACGGCCAGCTTCCAGGTCTCGCGGGTCCTGACCGCGGTCGAGCAGAGGGCCAGATCGAAGGTGATTCCTGAGTCGGCGAGCTTGCGCCCGGCCACGGGGGCGTCCGCGCGGCCGCGGTCGGCGAGCGGTCGCTCGTGGTCGGACACCTGGGGCCAGTCGGCCTTGGCATGCCGGAGCAACACAATCCTGCGGGGTTCGGGGGGGCCGGGGGGTGTCCCCCCGGAAGTCGCTGCGACGCTCATGGGCTCCAGCTTCGCACGAAACGAGCCACCGGGCGCAGGGTGTTGGGTCAGTGGGGCAGCGTCTGCTGGATCTGCTCCAGGAGATGCCCGACCGACGGGTCGCCACCGGCCGCGTGGGCCCCGCCCGGTCCCGTTATCAGCAGGAAGAGGGCGACGAACGCGGCCACCGGGAGGGCGAGCGCCCACCAGGGCAGCCGGGTGCCGACGACGCCGACGGACGGGGCCGGGGTCCGGGTGTGCGTACGGGCCGACATGGCCGCCTCCGTGGGTCGGGACTTCCGCGGCGGTGACTGCCGCGATGTCTCCACGCTACGGAGCGCGCATCGCCGGGCCCATCCGGTGATCCACCTACTTCACCCTGAGACTGACCCCCTAGGGGATGGTGGGGCTGACCCCACCTCGAGGCGGATCAGGGGGAGGCGAAGGTGGCGATGACGGCGATGACGACGGAGATCCCCAGCATCGCGCCGAGCACGAGCAGGAGCTTCTTCTGGCCGTTCGGGGGGTTCGGGTCGAGCACTGGCATGGAGACAGTCTCGCATCTCAGCATTCGTCCTCGACGGTCCGGTCCCTTCCGGCGAGGGTGCCCACGATCATCTGGGGGATCATCAGCCCGGCCATGAGCGCGATGGGCAGGCCCCAGCCGCCGCTGTGCTGGTAGAGGACGCCGACCAGGAGCGGCCCGGGAATCGAGATGAGGTAGCCGACGCTCTGCGCGAAGGCGGAGAGCCGGACGACGCCGGCGCCGCTGCGCGAGCGCAAACCGATCATGGTGAGGGCTAGCGGGAAGGAGCAGTTGGAGATGCCGAGCAGCACCGCCCAGACCCAGGCTCCGCCGGAGGGCGCGAGGAAGAGTCCCGTGTAGCCGACCAGGCCGCACAGGCCCAGGGCCACGACGATGGGGCCCTGGGTCTTGAGCCGGGTCGCGAGGCGCGGGATGACGAACGCGAGCGGAACGCCCATCACCATGGTGACGGCGAGCAGCACACCGGCCGTACCGGCCGGGACGCCGGCGTCGCGGAAGATCTGCGGCATCCAGCCCATCGTGATGTACGCGCCGGTGGCCTGGAGACCGAAGTAGGCGCCGAGGGTCCAGGCGGTGCGGCTGCGGGTGATCCGGAGCGGGGCGGCCGAGGGGGCCGCGGCTCGGGCCTCGGGGGCGCCCGTCGCCGACCCCGTACCCCGGTCGCGCAGCAGCGGGACCCAGGGCAGTACGGCGAGGGCGGCGAGGAGGGCCCAGACGCCGAGGCCGGTGCGCCAACTGCCGCCCAGGGTCTCGGTCATGGGCACGGTCGCGGCGGCGGCCAGGGAGGTGCCGAGGGCGAGCGCCATGGAGTACAGGCCGGTCACGCTGCCGACGCGGTCGGGGAAGTACCGCTTGACGATGACGGGCATGAGGACGTTGCTGACGGCGATGCCCATGAGGGCGAGGGCGCTGGCGGCGAGGAAGCCGACGGTGCCGGAGGCGAAGGGGCGGACGGCGAGACCGGCGAGGATCGCCGCCATGCCGGCGCACACGACGGCGGCGGGACCGAAGCGGCGGGCGAGGCGGGGCGCCATGATGCCGAAGACCGCGAAGCAGAGCGGGGGTACGGAGGTGAGGACACCGGCCACGCTGCCGCTCATGTGAAGTCCGTCGCGGACCTCTTCGAGGAGGGCGCCGAGGCTGGTGATGGCGGGGCGGAGGTTGAGCGCGGCGAGGACGAGTCCGACGAGGACGATCCGGGTGATCCAGAGGGCCGGCCGGTCCGGTGCGGAAGAATCCCCCACGGTGGCGGTCGGCTCGGAGGATCGGGCCGGCGGTGCGGCGGTCTCGAGGGTCTGCGGCTCGTCATGCATGAGCGCCATCATAGAATCATGGGATGATTGGTTGTCCAATCCGGAACGAAATGAAAGGTGCACCATGGCGCTCGGCTCCCCCCGGCGTTCCGGGCTCTCCGATCAGGTGATCACCGAGCTGCGGAACCAGATCACCTCCGGCGAGTGGCCGGTCGGGTCACGGATCCCGACAGAGCCGGAGCTGGTCGAGCAGCTGGGCGTGGCCCGCAACACCGTGCGCGAGGCGGTCCGCGCGCTCGCGCACAACGGGCTGCTCGACATCCGTCAGGGCTCGGGCACCTATGTCGTGGCGACCAGCGAGCTCGCCGGCGTGATGCACCGCCGGTTCGCCGGGTCCGACCCGCGTCACATCGCCGAACTCCGCTCGACGCTGGAGTCCTCGGCGGCGCGGCTCGCGGCGCAGCGGCGCACGGAGCGGGACCTGAAGCAGCTGGACGCGCTGCTCAGCGGTCGGGAGGAGGCCTGGCGGTCGGGCGACGCGGAGCGGTTCGTGACGGCCGACGGCGCGTTCCACCACGCCGTGGTGGTCGCCTCGCACAACGACGTACTGACCGAGCTCTACGCCGACCTCGGGGACGTCCTGCGGCAGTGGCTGCGCGACGACGTCGGCCAGGAGCTGCGGCCGGAGCACCACATGGACCACGCGCGCCTGGTGGAGGCGATCCGGGCGGGCGACGCGGACACGGCGGCGGCCGAGGCGGCCGGGTATCCGTTCATGTGTCTCAGGAACCTGGGGCCCGCGGAGCCGGCTCGACCGGTTGGTGCGTGAGCCAGACGGAGCGGACCTCCTTCCAGCAGCGGCCGGTCAGCCGGGCGTAGGCGGTCGCCTCCACGTCGACGGGGGCGCTGTCGGTGTCGACGTCCCACCATCGGTCGCACTCGACGTGCAGCCGGACGCGATCGGTGCCGGGGTAGGGGTTGTGACAGTAGGCGGTGACGTGGGAGCCCTCGACGACCGTGCGACAGGAGGCCCCGAAGTTCTCGAGCTCCTGGGCGGCGGCCGGTGGCGGGGCGTCCTCGGCGGGACCGGGCGCCGCGCGCACCTCGGCCGCGACGGCGAGTCCGGCGAGGAGTGCGGCGGCCGAGGCGAGAGCGGCGGCCCTGCGGTGCGGCGCGCGCATGTCCCTACCTCCTCCCCGTCAGTAGCTGGAATGTCACGCTCCGATCCAGTGTGAGGTGGTTCGCCCAACTTTTCGACTCGGGGGAGGGTGCGGGAACGACGAAGGCCGGGCGCCCCTCCGTGGAGGGACGCCCGGCCTTCGTACGAGCCTCAGGCGCCGATGGCGTGCAGACCACCGTCGACGTGCACGATCTCGCCGGTCGTCTTCGGGAACCAGTCGGAGAGCAGCGCGACGATGGCGCGGCCCGCCGGGTCCGGGTCGGCCAGGTCCCACTGCAGCGGGGAACGGCTGTCCCACACGGAGGCCAGCTCCGAGAAGCCCGGGATGGACTTGGCGGCCATCGAACCGAGCGGGCCGGCCGAGACCAGGTTGCAGCGGATGTTCTGCTTGCCCAGGTCACGGGCCATGTAGCGGCTCGTGGCCTCCAGGGCGGCCTTGGTCGGGCCCATCCAGTCGTACTGCGGCCAGGCGAACTGCGCGTCGAAGGTGAGGCCGACGACCGAACCGCCCTCGCTCATCAGCGGCAGCAGCGCCATCGTCAGGGACTTCAGGGAGAAGGCCGAGACGTGCATGGCGGTGGCCACGGACTCGAACGGCGTGTTCAGGAAGTTGCCGCCGAGCGCGTCCTGCGGCGCGAAGCCGATGGAGTGCACGACGCCGTCCAGGCGGTCGCCGAGGTGCTCGCGGACCTGGTCCTCCAGGCGGGCGAGGTGCTCGTCGTTGGAGACGTCGAGCTCCAGCACCTTCACCTTGTCGGGCTGGGGCAGCTTCTTGGCGATGCGCTCGGTCAGCGTCGGCCGGGGCCAGGCGGTGAGGATGATCTCCGCGCCCTGCTCCTGGGCCAGCTTGGCGGCGTGGAAGGCGATGGAGGACTCCATCAGCACACCGGTGATCAGGATGCGCTTGCCCTCGAGAATTCCGCTCATGTGATCAGTGACCCATGCCCAATCCGCCGTCAACCGGGATGACGGCTCCAGTGATGTACGAGGCGTCGTCGGAGGCGAGGAACTTCACCGCCGCGGCGATCTCCTCCGGCTGCGCGTAGCGGCCCAGCGGCACCTGGGACACGATGCCGGCGCGCTGCTCGTCGGTGAGGACGGCGGTCATGTCGGTGTCGACGAAACCGGGCGCGACGACGTTGAAGGTGATGTTGCGCGAGCCGAGCTCCCGGGCGAGGGACCGCGCGAAACCGACCAGGCCGGCCTTCGAGGCGGCGTAGTTCGCCTGACCCGCCGAGCCGAGGAGACCCACGACCGAGGAGATCAGCACGACGCGGCCCTTCTTGGCGCGCAGCATGCCGCGGTTGGCGCGCTTCACGACCCGGAAGGTGCCGGTGAGGTTGGTGTCGAGGACGGACGTGAAGTCCTCCTCGGACATGCGCATGAGCAGCTGGTCCTTGGTGACGCCGGCGTTGGCCACCAGCACCTCCACGGGACCGTGCTTCTCCTCGATCTCCTTGTACGCCTGCTCCACCTGCTCGGCGTCGGTGATGTCGCACTTGACGGCGAGGAAGCCGGCCGGCGGCTCTCCGGAGCGGTATGTGATCGCGACCTTGTCGCCGGCTTCGGCGAACGCGCGGGCGATGGCGAGGCCGATGCCCCGGTTGCCTCCGGTGACGAGAACCGAGCGGCTCAACGGATCACCCTTTCGATAGCGGTCTGGTTACCGAAAACCTATCGGTCCCGTCCCTTCCGCGAGGAATCGACCCCTGACAGTGGCGTACGGATGTCACTGTCGGGTCCCTACAGAAAGCTCTGGGCGTGGCGGCCGAAAGCGCGACATGATCGGGGTCGACCGGTCTCACACGACAGGAGACAGCTGTGCCATCTGGCATCCATTCCCTCGACGCGGCCTTCACGGCACTGCCGCTGCGGGCGCTCGCCGACGCGGCGCTCGCACGCGCGCGTGCCCTCGGCTCCGACCATGCCGACTTCCGTCTGGAGCGGGTGCGCAGCGCCTCGTGGCGGCTGCGCGACGCCAAACCCTCGGGTTCCTCGGACACCACGGACCTCGGGTACGCGGTGCGGGTGGTGCACGGCGGGGCCTGGGGGTTCGCCTCCGGTGTCGATCTGACCATGGACGGGGCGGCGCGGGTCGCCTCGCAGGCCGTCGCCATGGCCAAGCTGTCCGCCAAGGTGATCGCCGCGGCGGGCTCCGAGGAGCGTGTGGAGCTGGCCGAGGAGCCGGTGCACGCGGAGAGGACCTGGATCTCCTCGTACGAGATCAACCCCTTCGACATCCCCGGCGCCGAGAAGAGCGCGCTGCTCGCCGACTGGAGCGAGCGGCTGCTGCGGGCGGAGGGCGTCGCGCATGTGGACGCCTCGCTGATGACCGTCCAGGAGAACAAGTTCTACGCGGACACGGCGGGCACCGTCACCACCCAGCAGCGGGTCCGGCTGCACCCGCAGCTCACCGCGGTCGCCGTGGACGAGACGACCGGCGAGTTCGACTCGATGCGGACGATCGCGCCGCCGGTCGGGCGGGGCTGGGAGTATCTGACCGGCACCGGCTGGGACTGGGACGCGGAGCTGGAGCAGATTCCGGGGCTGCTCGCCGAGAAGATGCGGGCGCCGAGCGTGGAGGCGGGGGCGTACGACCTGGTCGTCGACCCGTCGAACCTCTGGCTGACGATCCACGAGTCGATCGGCCACGCCACCGAGCTGGACCGGGCACTGGGCTACGAGGCGGCGTACGCCGGGACCTCCTTCGCCACCTTCGACCAGCTGGGCAAGCTGGCGTACGGCTCGTCGATCATGAACGTGACGGGTGACCGGACCGCCGAGCACGGGCTCGCGACCGTCGGGTACGACGACGAGGGCGTCGAGGCGCAGTCGTGGGACCTGGTGAAGGACGGCACGCTCGTCGGCTACCAGCTGGACCGGCGGATCGCCAAGCTCACGGGCCTCGGCCGGTCGAACGGCTGCGCCTTCGCCGACTCGCCGGGCCATGTGCCGGTGCAGCGGATGGCGAACGTCTCCCTGCAGCCGGACCCGGGCGGGCTCTCCACCGAGGATCTGATCGGGGGCGTCGAGCGCGGCATCTACGTGGTCGGGGACCGGTCCTGGTCGATCGACATGCAGCGCTACAACTTCCAGTTCACCGGGCAGCGCTTCTTCCGCATCGAGAACGGCAGGCTGGCCGGCCAGCTGCGGGACGTCGCGTACCAGGCGACGACGACGGACTTCTGGGGCTCGATGGAGAAGGTCGGCGGCCCGCAGACGTACGTCCTCGGCGGCGCGTTCAACTGCGGCAAGGCCCAGCCCGGCCAGGTCGCGGCGGTCTCCCACGGCTGCCCCTCAGCCCTCTTCAGGGGCGTCAACATTCTGAACACCACGCAGGAGGCCGGTCGATGAGCCGCGTGAGCAAGCCGTACGAGATCGTCGAGCGGGCCCTGGAGCTGTCCCGCGCGGACGGGTGTGTCGTCATCGCCGACGAGGAGTCCTCCGCCAATCTGCGCTGGGCGGGCAACGCGCTGACCACCAACGGCGTCACCCGCGGGCGTACGCTCACGGTCGTCGCCACCGTGGACGGCGCGCAGGGCACCGCGTCCGGTGTCGTCTCGCGCTCGGCCGTGACCGTCGACGATCTCGAGCCGCTGGTGCGGGCCGCGGAGGCCGCCGCCCGGGCGGCGGGGCCCGCCGAGGACGCGCAGCCCCTGGTCGAGGGCGTCGACGCCTCCCCCGACTTCACGGACGCGCCGGCCGAGACCAGCTCCGCCGTCTTCGCGGACTTCGCGCCCGCGCTCGGCGAGGCCTTCGCCCGGGCCCGGGCCGGTGGTCGCGAGTTGTACGGCTTCGCCAACCACGAGCTCACCTCGACCTACCTCGGTACGTCGACGGGGCTGCGGCTGCGGCACGACCAGCCCAACGGCACCCTGGAGCTCAACGCCAAGTCTCCCGACCGCTCCCGCTCCGCGTGGGCCGGGCGCTCCACCCGGGACTTCAAGGACGTCGATCCGGCCGCCCTCGACACCGATCTGGCACAGCGGCTCGGTTGGGCGGAGCGCCGGATCGAGCTGCCGGCCGGGAGGTACGAGACGCTGCTGCCGCCGACCGCCGTGGCCGACCTGCTGATCTACCAGCTCTGGTCCTCGACGGCCCGGGACGCGGCGGAGGGCCGCACGGTCTTCTCGAAGCCGGGCGGTGGGACCCGGCTCGGCGAGACCCTCTCGCCGCTGCCGCTGACCCTGCGCAGCGACCCGAACGAGCCGGGTCTGGAGTCCGCGCCGTTCGTGATCGCGCACTCCTCGGGCGACGACTCCTCCGTCTTCGACAACGGTCTGCCGCTGGCGCCGATCGACTGGGTGCGGGAGGGGAAGCTGGAGCATCTGATCACCACCCGGCACACCGCGGCGCTCACCCGCCTGCCCGTGGCGCCCGGCGCCGGGAACCTGATCCTGGACGGCGGCGGCGAGCGCTCGCTGGAGGAGATGGTCGCCTCGACGGAGCGCGGTCTGTTGCTGACCTGCCTCTGGTACATCCGCGAGGTCGACCCCGCGACGCTGCTGCTGACCGGGCTGACCCGCGACGGCGTCTACCTCGTCGAGAACGGCGAGGTGGTCGGCGAGGTGAACAACTTCCGGTTCAACGAGTCGCCGGTGGACCTGCTGTCGCGGGCTTCGGAGGCGGGGCGCACGGAGAAGACGCTGCCGCGCGAATGGAGCGACTGGTTCACCAGGGCCGCGATGCCGGCGCTGCGGGTGCCGGACTTCAACATGAGCTCGGTCAGCAAGGGCGTATGACCCGCCTAGACTGAGGGACGGCGTGACGACCATCGATCAAGGAGACCGGACACCGTGACGGACATCGTCGACGAGCTGAAGTGGCGTGGGCTGTTCGCCCAGTCCACTGACGAGGACGCCCTGCGCAAGGCCCTCGCGGACGGCCCCGTCACGTTCTATTGCGGCTTCGACCCGACCGCGGCCAGTCTCCACGTCGGCCACCTGGTCCAGGTGCTCACCGTCCGCCGGCTCCAGCAGGCCGGTCACCGGCCGCTGGCGCTGGTCGGTGGGGCCACCGGCCAGATCGGCGACCCGCGGCCGACCGCCGAGCGCACCCTGAACGACCCGGAGACGGTCGCGAACTGGGTGAACCGGCTGCGGAGCCAGATCGAGCCGTTCCTCTCCTTCGAGGGGGAGAACGCGGCGGTCATGGTGAACAACCTGGACTGGACCGCCGGCCTGTCCGCGATCGAGTTCCTGCGCGACATCGGCAAGCACTTCCGGGTCAACAAGATGCTGACCAAGGACTCCGTCGCCCGCCGCCTGGAGTCCGAGCAGGGCATCAGCTACACCGAGTTCAGCTACCAGCTGCTCCAGGGCATGGACTTCCTGGAGCTGTACCGGCGCTACGGCTGCACGCTGCAGCAGGGCGGGTCCGACCAGTGGGGCAACCTGGTGGCGGGCCTCGACCTGATCCACCGCCTGGAGCCGGGCGCCGAGGCGCACGCGCTGGCGACCCCGCTGATGGTCAAGGCGGACGGCACGAAGTTCGGCAAGACCGAGGGCGGGGCCGTGTGGCTCGACCCGGAGATGACCACGCCGTACGCGTTCTACCAGTTCTGGCTGAACGTGGACGACCGGGACATCTCGACGTACATGCGGATCCTGTCCTTCAAGTCCCGCGAGGAGCTCGAGGAGCTGGAGCAGCAGACCGCCGAGCGGCCGCAGGCCCGGGCCGCCCAGCGGGCGCTCGCCGAGGAGCTGACGACGCTGGTGCACGGCGCCGACCAGTGCGCGGCCGTCATCAACGCCTCGAAGGCGCTGTTCGGGCAGGGCGACCTGACCGAGCTGGACGAGGCGACGCTGGCCGCCGCGCTCTCCGAGCTGCCGCACGCGCGCGTGGCGGAGCTCGGGCAGGTCGTGGACCTGTTCGTCGAGGTCGGTCTCGCGCCGAGCAGGTCGGGAGCGCGCCGGACGGTGAAGGAGGGCGGGGCGTACGTGAACAACGTGAAGGTCACCGCCGAGGACGCCGAGGTGTCGGCGGACGAGCTGCTGCACGGCCGGTGGCTGGTGCTGCGCCGGGGCAAGAAGAATCTGGCGGCGATCGAGGTCGGCGCCGCGGGCTGACGCCCCCGGAGCATGACGTGACGGAGGCCGGTACGCGCGTGACG